>JAQUHL010000175.1 GCA_028683635.1 Candidatus Cloacimonadota bacterium | reverse complement strand
GTGTAACGGTCTTTTAGTGTGAACATAGTGTGAAAAATGCGTGGAATTCAAGGCATTGTTCACACTATGCCCATGTTGGGGAGTATGAAAAAAAGCCCGGAACATTATCCAGGCTTTTGAATATATGAGAGTAGATTATGGATTACAGGTATTTATGAATTTTGTTTTCCACGAGGGCTTTGATTTCGTTCATGCGTTCTTGTGATTCAGCTTCAAAACGTAGCACCAAAACCGGGGTGGTATTTGAAGCTCGAACCAAACCCCAGCCATCGGGGAACGTGATCCTGGCGCCATCGATATCATTTACGTCATAGCCTTCTGCCTTGAATTCGTTACAGACCTTGGCCACTAAATCAAACTTGCGGGCATCCTCACACTTGATGTGCAATTCAGGAGTGTTAAACATCTTGGGTTGGTCGGCAAGAAAGCTGCTGACCGGGTCTTGGGTCTTGGACATAACTTCGATGAATCTGGCACTTACATAGATTGCATCGTCAAAACCCAGGTATCGGTCGCCGAGGAATATATGTCCGGACATTTCTCCGGCAAAATTGACTCCTTCTTCCTTCATTTTCATTTTGATATTGGCATGTCCAGTTTTATACATCATGGGGATGCCGCCGTGCTTTCTGATATCGTCGTAGAGATTTTTGGAGCATTTCACATCGGCGATGATCTTACGCCCCGGGTTTTTCTTCAGATAATCCCTGGCAAGGATGTTCAGGATTTGGTCTCCAAAGAGCATTTTCCCCTTTTCATCGACGACTCCTATGCGGTCTGAATCCCCATCCAGACCGATACCAACTTCATATTCAGCACTTACGACAGCCCGGGAAAGATCTGCCATGTTCTTTTCTACAGTAGGGTCCGGATGATGGTTTGGGAAAGTGCCGTCTGGCTCGCAATACATTTCGATAACTTCGCAGCCCAAACGCTTCAAAATCAAGGGGAGGTAGGGGCCTCCCATTCCGTTGCCGCCATCGACAATGACTTTCACAGAACGTTGCAGGCGGATATTTTGAACGATGTAATCAATATAAGTGTGATCAATGCTTGCATCGGCAGTTTTGGTGCCTTCTCCGGAAGCGAATATGCCCTTTTGGATGATTTTCAAAACCTTTTGAAGCTCATCAGCATAGACACTTCCCAGACCGATGTTCAGTTTGATGCCATTGTACTGAGAAGGATTATGACTGGCAGTAATCATTGCCCCTGCATCGGTTTTGAGCTTCCAGATTGCAAAGTAGAAGATGGGAGTAGCGGTAATACCGATGTTTATCACATCGCAACCTGTTTCTATCAAACCTTGGGTAAAAGCATCCATGAATCCTGGAGTGCTGAGCCTGGCATCTCCACCTATAACTACGGAGCTAAGATTCTTTTCTCTCAAGTAGGTTCCAAAACCTTTACCAATCAGCAGGAAAGATTCGGGAGTCAGGTCTACATCAACAATTCCGCGGATGTCGTATTGTCGGAAAATCTCGGGATTTATCATACATTACCTCTGTATTTTTTACTTGTATAAATCTTGCAGGACCGGGAGCATTTGCATCAAAGCCAGTCCGCGGTGAGAGAGCTTGTTTTTGGTCTCCAGTTCAAGTTCGGCATAGGTTTTGCCGAGAGCTTCAATTTCGAAGATAGAGTCGTAACCAAAACCTTCTGCTCCGCGCTCTTCATCAGTGATCAAGCCAGCCACCCTGCCTTCCTGAACACTCATGATACCACGGGGAGAAGCAAGGGCGATAGCGGTTCTGAACTCCGCTTTCCGATTCCTTTTCCCGTCCATTTCTTTCAGTAGTTTGGTACGGTTGTCTGCATAGCTGCATTCTTCCCCAGCATACCTGGCAGCAAAAACCCCTGGTGCTCCATCCAGCGCTTCAATGAACAGCCCTGTATCGTCAGCCAGGCAAAAATGCCCTGTTGCCTGGGCAATTTCATAGGCTTTTTTCATGGCATTGCCCTCGATAGAATCCTGATCCTCAATAACTTCCGGAAGCTCTGGGAAATCCTTCAGCGAAAGAATCTCTACCTTAAGACCAGCCAGGAGGTCCTTAATCTCGATCAATTTATCCGGATTACCGGTGGCAATCAGCAGAGAGTGTTTCTTTATCAAGCTCAGATCCTATCCGAAAACCAGCCTTTGATGCGCTGATAAACATTTTTATTCATGAATTGCTCTGCTGTAGCAGAGATTTTTTGCAGAAGCTCCAATACATCTACCTCACCGCTCCAGTTATCGATCAGGATTTTCTTGTCTATCTGGTTCAGGATCATATTCAGTCCCAAAACAACCAATACCAGATCATCCAGATACCCGATAACAGGGATGAAATCCGGAACAATATCAATTGGCATGATGACGTAGGATATAATAGCGCCGATCAGGATTTTGGATTTGGCGGGAATCCGCTTTTCAGTGGCGAGCCGGCAAAGAAGAACAAACAAATCTGGCAAGGCAAAAAGGTATTCGCTGAGTTTACCACCCAGAACTCCGCCCTGATTTTTGGTCCAAACCTTGGCCTTGGATCGCAATTCCTCGTAAAACTTGAGTTTGGGAGCATCCAGATCAACGATTTTATCTTGCTTTGCCTGTTGCTCAGCATCACTAATTTCTTTGCTTGCATAATGTTCATCACTCATAAAACCTCCTAAGCATGGGTAGTATCTGCGGTATAACTTTGGGCTGCAGCCTGGGCACAAGGAAGGAAATCAGCAGTTGTTAGCTTTTCCGGCAGCAAAGGGATTGAGGGTTTTTTTCTTTACGGGTTCTTCATGGGGGATTAAACACAGAAATCTGAGAGCGCTATCTCCCACATTTTTGAATTGGTGCATGATATTGGGATCGACAAAGATAAAATCCTGGGCAGCAAAGGCCATTTCTCCTCTATCGGTTACAAAGCTTCCTTTGCCTTCCACGCACCAGATCTCGTGTTCCCAGGCATGTTTATGATAAGGTGTATGTCCTCCGGGTTCAACTTCAAACATCCTCATGGCAAAATTTGGAGCCCCGTCCTTCTGGGCGATCAGCCATCGGATTTTCACGTTTTCTGCTCCTTCGGCATTGACCGGTTCGAGCTCAACCTGATCGTAGTGGGCAAGTTTCATATTTCCTCCACATGGTTCTTTTATTTATATGATAATCAGATTTGGAAAGAAAGAAAGCTTCTTCAGGGCTCGATGTATTCCTCTGTGCGCTGGAAATACCACCTGAGCAGGATTCTTTCCAGTACGATGACGATACCATACAGAGCCAGGGATAGCGCCACAATGCTGAAGATTATGGCAAAGACATGATCTGTCCTGAAAGATTTTGCAGCCCTGGTCATATAGATTCCCAATCCGGCATAACCTCCCAACCACTCGCCAATAACCGCACCCATCACACTATAGGTGGCGGCCAGCTTCAGCCCGGTAAAAAGATTGGGCATGGCAGAGGGTAGTTTTAGATGGCGGAAGATTTTCCAGGCTGAGCCTCCCATGGATCTGAGTAACCTGATCTGATCCGGAACAATCTGGCGAAAGCCATCATAGAGATTGAGAGTGATCGGGAAAAAACATATGAGGATCACTGCAAAGATCTTGGCCGAAATCCCATAGCCAAACCAGATAATCAAAAGAGGCGCTACTGCAATGATGGGAACGGTCTGGGACACGATTAGATAGGGATAGAAGATCTGCCTGAAAGGACGGATATTATCCATCAGGATGGCAGTAAAGATGCCAATGAACAGGGAAGCAAAAAGCCCGCTGAGCGTGGCAATAATGGTGTAGCGGGCATGGAGCCAGAGCAATTGCCAATGCTCGATAAAGACTTTGAATACTTTGAGAGGAGAAGGTAAGATCCAGAATGCCACTTGGAATCCGGAGGCCAGATATTGCCAGATAAGGATGCAAATTATCCCAAAAAGCAGAGGATATAATGTGGAGGAATATCTCTTCATTCTTCCCCAATGATTCTGATTTCTGGAGTAAGCTCAACCCGGAAGTGTTTGAAGACTTCCTGCTGTACATATAGAATCAGATCTTCCACATCCCGGGCAGTAGCGTTGCCCTTGTTCACAATGAATCCGCAATGGAGATTGGATACTTCCGCACCGCCAATCCTGTAACCTCTCAGGCCGCAATCATCTATCAGCTTACCCGTGAAGAACCCACTGGGTCTTTTGAAGACCGATCCGGCACTGGGAAGGTCCAAGGGTTGTTTGGATCGTCGCTTTTCGTCTAGCTCTTTCCTCTTTGCGGATATGGTGGTTCTATCACTTTCAAAAAGTGTAAAGACAGAATAGAGATGGATGAGCTTCCGGCTTTGCAGCACGCTGTTCCGGTAAGAAAATTGATGCTCAGGGTTGGTGAGCAGTTCCGTCCGGAAGGGAAAATCCCCCTGCCTGAGGGTGGGGCATATACAGAGGCTCATTTTCACCGTGTCCTTCATCTCACCTTCGTAGGCTCCTGCATTCATAAATACTGCTCCGCCCACGCTACCGGGTATTCCAGAGGCGAATTCCAGGCCCCCGAGTCCTTCAGCTTCAGCAAAATCGCATAGTTCCTTGAGGTTTGTTCCACATTCTGCATATATGGAATCACCAAAACGGGAAATCCGGGAAAGCCTTTGGGTACAGATCACTATGCCCCTGATGCCATTATCCCGCACCAGAAGATTGGAGCCTTTGCCGATGGTGAGATAGGGAAGCCCATTTATAATCGCG
>JAQUHL010000174.1 GCA_028683635.1 Candidatus Cloacimonadota bacterium | reverse complement strand
CAGGGAAGAGATCCGGGATCTTCTGGAAAGGCTCGATTCCAATGAGGGAGCATCGGAAGGCATGGCGGATGTTTGGGAAGATTATCTGATGACTCCCCAAAACGTTAACCGGATGAGCTTTGACGAACTTATCAGCTTGCCAAACGTCTCACCCGTTGATGCCGTCGCTATCTTAAGACGGGTTGCGCGGGGTGATACCATTGCCGAGATGCGGGATCTGCGCAATACTGTAGGTCTATCCTATTATGGGTATTCCAACCTGCGAAGCTATGTTTACTACAAACAGCCTCCGGTGAAGAACAGAGTCTTCATGGATGCCCAGCTTCAATATTTTACCCGTTATCTGGAGGAAGGCACCTATGATATGATGCATGAATCCTTCCTGCGCAGTGCATATCAGCAAAGCAGCGTCATCGTTCCCCACCAAAAGGATCTCTCCTACTGGGGATATTTCAATCTTGATAAGCTCGATCCTGATATAACATATAAGCTTAGAATGAGATACGGAAACAACTATAAAGCCGGGATCATGTATTACAATCCCAAAGGTGAAGAAAGCCTTGAAGATATCCCTGCCGATGAACTCATAAAAGATGCCAAATACTATGTGGGATACGAAAATGACCAGCTTCCGATCCCGGGAAATACCAAGCTTAAGATCTATTTGGGACATTATCGAGCCACTTTCGGGGAAGGGCTGGTCATGGAAAACACAGATTTTTACAGCGCCCGGAAGACTGGCTATGGATTCAGCAAACGCATCCTGGGCATTACTCCAGACCTTTCCAGAACCCAGGAAAATGCTCTGCGCGGAGGAGCAGTGGAATTGGGCAACTCCCTCTTTGGTGCTTCCTTCTTCTTCTCCGAGGATGAAAAGGATGCCATCGTCTATATGGAAAAAGAGAAGTATAAGGACGCAAATGGCAATTGGGTTACGACCGACTACCTTACTCCCCTTGTGGATAAAAACGGTAAATACCGGGTGTTTTCCTATGTGACACCTTCGGTTCGTTTTTCCAATGAGGATCTCAGAGAGGCTGAGGCCTATTTCAATCAGGAACTTCGCCAGGGCGCTAACTACGCAGTTCCCTATTTAAACCTGGCTTTAAGGACTAACTTCCTCAAAGAAAAGATCTTCGGGACGCATCTGCAAGTATCTCCTCTCATCGGCACCAAGCTGGGATTTACCACCTACACTGCCACCTATGACAATGCCAACCTCTATGTTCCTGATTGGAACAACCTGAAGACCATCCTGATCCGGGATTCATATTACTATCCCAAATTCAAGATGATGGATGCCGAAATTGCCGGAATGTATAGCACAATGAACATCACCGCCGATGGAGATACCGTCTTTTATGATAACCAAAGAACCGTAGTAGGTTTCGATGCTAACACGGTATTGGGAAACACTTCCATCCAGGGTGAGTATGCCGAACTTTCTGTGGATGGCAAGGATGCAAGCCTTGGCGATGATCCCAAAGCTTATCTGGTGAGTGCTTACACCCAATATGAAAATCTGTATTTCCTCACTCTTTATCGTCATTACGATGTGGATTTTGACAATCCCTACAGCAATGCCTTCTCTGAGCATGAGAAGTATGACGATACCATTCTGGAGAAAAACGTCTATACCCTGACCAATCCACTCCTCTCTGATATCTACCTGAACAATTCACAGGCCCAGCCGGAAAGAGGATTGTATTTCGAAACCCGTTACCGGTTTAACAGCTATTACACTGTCGGACGCAGTTATATCGATATCTTCGAGCGTCTCACCGACAGCCGGAAGACCGTGCGCTTCCAGTCTGAACTGGAGTTTCGTCCCCTCTACCAGCTTGCCCTGCGCCTGAGATATAAAAATCAGCACAATAGATATGATGATTTTGCCGAGCGGGGAGTATCCAAGACCAGTGAATACACGATTTCCACCCGAACTTTCCTCTCAAACAGGGATTTTCTTGAGTTTGAATATCGATACAACACGGTTTGGAGCCCACCCTATACTTCGCTCACCAATCCTGCAGAACCTGGGAACAACTCCATGGCGGCAGCTCAAACCTTGATGGTAGGCGACTACATCGGGGTAAACTATACCCACAATTTCAATTCCAGCCTGAAACTGCAGGGTTCTTTCATATACTGGTATGGGCATGGTATCTCTCACTGGGATTGGGAAGATATGGAGATCGATTTCATGGGAGAAAAAGGTGCAAAAGCATGGATTGCTATCCATAGCCGGATCTCCAAAAATATGTATCTTTCGATGAAGTTTAGAAACAAGACCTATCAAACCAAAGAGCTCCGGATCAGGGAATATAATGAAACGGTGACCTCTGAAAACTACTTCCAAAGAGTTGAGCACTCGGAAAACACCGTCAGGCTCAGTCTCGACTACCGCTTTTAAGGACATGGAGGAAACATGTTAGCAAATAAAAACTTAAGCACATTCATAATTATTACTATTCTTGCCATCGGTAGTTTGTCTGCCTATTCGGTATCAGATGGCTATTTCGGCAACAGGCTCAATAGCTTTGATGCCAGGATCTTTGCCATGGGTAATGCCTCTGCGTTCAATGATCAGGGTGCGTTTGGGATTCTGATAAACCCTGCTAACCTGACCCTGATGAAGAATAACTTCGGGCTCCAGGGTGGCATGGGAATCAACCGTAACGAAGACACCAGAATGCTGCCTCTATATAACTCCTTCGATAATTATATCGACGATTCGGTCTATAGCTCAAACATCAATGCCTTTGATGATTATGCCGGAATTGGATATGCCACTATGAAGTACAATATGCTTCGTCTGGGTATTGCTGGTTATTATAATCCCCTCATTTCCTATGACGGGATTTATGATGAACAGATCCGCAACAACCGTAATACCGATAGCGACGTCTATCCTGAAATGATTGCCAGAAACAAGATCGAAAACGAAGGCACATTGTTTCAAACTGGTGGAGCCTTATCCCTGGGGCTGGATCTGAGTGAAAATATGATCCTGCTTCTGGGTGCAGACATCTCCATCCTCAAGGGTGATATTGATGAGATGGTGAGCATTCGCTGGTCGGATTGGGCAAAGAATACCCTGGCAGCCGTTAACCCAAATTTCAGGCTTCCTGATTCTACCTTTGTGAGAAACACCTCTCTGGAAGGTGAAAAGCTGAAGTATGGCGCTGCTCTTCAACTTGGTAGCAGGATTGGACTGGGCTTTGCCTATACTCCGAAGGTTACGCTCGATAGAACAGGATCCTATTTGGCAGAGAAATATGACTCTGCTGATACTCTGCTCTATATCAGTGATAGCGGAGAAATCTCAGAAGACTACATCCTTCCCTCAGAATTCAGATTCGGAATCAGCTACAGACCTCAAAACGTGATGCGCACCTGGTTCAACCTGGATCTCGAATACGTTCAATGGAAAGATGTGGAGGATTACTATGAAGATACCATCAATTTTTATGCGGGAGTCGAACACCATATCCTGCACAGGATCCCGCTCAGGATGGGCTTCCAGGCTGTGAATTCCTGGAGCCTCACCATGGAAAGAGATGTTGAAGAAGTGGATGGCAATGAGGTGATCACAGACGTCTACATTGCCAAGAAAGTACTTACTCCCATGATCACCGGAGGCAGCAGTATTGCCCTTGGCAAACACTGGAGTTTGGACCTGGGCTTTGGATATTCCTGGCGTGAATATGAAGCGCTGGATCTCTTCCGGGATACTTATTACAACGACAAACTTTATACCAGCCAAAGCACTTACCTGCTCTGGCCCAACCAATACATCAAATTTAAAGACCGAGGTTGGGACAATCCCGACAAGGTGAAAGAAAACTTTATATCGCTCAATACAAGCCTTAGTTTCACATGGTAAGAAGATGAAGAAGATACTATTTATCCTGGTTGTGAGCGCTTTGTGCCTGGGCATGCATGCCACCGATATCAAACTGGACATTATGTTTACAAACGACGTCCATGGAGGGATCGACAGGTCACAAGCCACCTTCATAAACCCAAACTTCCCCCCCCAATTGGGAGGGGGTGGATCGGCTGCCACCCTGATCAAATACATCCGATCCCTGGAAACACCCACCCGGGGATCCTTGCTGCTTGATGCAGGAGATTTCTTTCAGGGGCGCCCAGTGGGAACAGTGACTAATGGCGCTGCAGTTATGGAATATATGAATGCCATTGGTTACGATGCCATGACTGTGGGAAACCATGAGTATGATATTGATGAAGAGACTCTCATATCCACTCTGCAAATGGCAGAATTCCCCATCCTGGGTGCCAATGTAATAGAAAAACAAACTGGGAAGAACCCTACCTATGTTCAGCCATACACCATTATCCACAAACGTGGGTTGAGAATCGGCATCCTGGGGGTTACTACCACCGATACGGAGAAAATGAGTTTCCCAGAGAATATCAAGAATATCAGCTTCCTGAATGAAAAAGAAGTTACCTCCAGATATGTGAAGATTCTCAGAGAAGAGAAGAAGTGCGATCTGATCATCCTGCTAGCCCATGCAGGGCTTCCCTACGAGCCCATTTCCGGATACCTTTCCCGCTACGATGCCAAAGGCAATCCATTACTCGACAAGCGCTATTCAAACTGGGGTTATGACACCCAGGAACTGGCTCGGGAGGTGGAAGGAATAGATCTCATCATCGGTGGCCACATGCACAAAGGTTTTGC
>JAQUHL010000173.1 GCA_028683635.1 Candidatus Cloacimonadota bacterium | reverse complement strand
AGGAAATTTCAACGTTCCAAGATCAACCACAATGCAGTTCTTGGCGCACTGGTTCTGAACCGGGTGATTAGTGTTCTCGATGTAAGCTTGCTTACCAGAGGTGGCAGAAGGCATCGAAGCACGCTCAGCAGTATCTATGTAAATCCTCTGCCGGATAGTGGTTTGATGTTAAACTATCAGCTCAAGTTTTAAGGTGATGGCAATGAAAAAGATTTTAATAGTGATCTGTATCCTCCTAAGTATGAGTCTCCTAAGTGGCCAGAGCCGGGGGATAACTTTGCTCAAATCCCTTGCTGTTCCAGGCTGGGGACAGATTTCCACAGGCAGAAACTACGGCTACGGAATGCTGGCCGCTGAACTGAGTATCATTTCCTCAATGCTCTATTTTGATCAGGAACAGGATCTTAAACGCAAGGAAGCCTATCAGCTTGCCTTGGAATATGCTCACATTCAGCCCGGCAGCTATTCTCAACAATACTTCCGGGATCTAAGCGCTTATAACACCAGTGGTTATGATGCGGGTGGCTACAACGAGATGGTGAGATCAACTGCCATGACACTATACCCCAGCAATCCCCAGGCACAGCAGGAATATATAGATACCCATATCTACAGTGCTGAGTTTGCCTGGAATTGGGATTCAGATTATCAAAGAGGGAAATTCACTTCGCTCAGAACCAGGGTAAATGAGCTGATGGACTATGCCAAGATTGCCACGGGAGTTCTGCTTTTCAATCATTTGATCAGTGGAGTGGATGCCCTGCGTTTCAGTGCCCAGGGCAGAAAAGCCCATACCTACATGAGCATCAAAGATAATAGCCCCATTCTGAATCTGGAACTGGAGTTTTGATCCAAGACCCCATCGCACCTATGTGGGAAAGACGAGGATTTATCTCAACAACTCAAATTGTGGTTTAACTTAACTCTCTGGTTTCATCTGCGGGAAGAGGATGACCTCTTTGATGGAGTCATTTTCAGTAAGCAACATCACCAATCTGTCAATTCCGATCCCCTGTCCTCCCATCGGTGGCATGCCATATTCGAGGGCTTCCAGAAAATCTTCATCCAAGGTGCTGGCTTCTTCATCTCCCAGTTCCCTCATCCTCACCTGTGCTTCAAATCTCGCTCTTTGATCGAAAGGATCATTCAGTTCACTGAAAGCATTGGCAAATTCATTACCTGCGATAATTAGCTCAAATCGATCTGCAAACAAGGGATTGCCGGGCAGGGACTTGGCAAGGGGTGATATCTCTTTGGGAAAATCACATACAAAGGTGGGCTGGATGATCTTTTCTTCGGCAAAGTGCTCATAAAGCAATGCTATCAACCTTCCAATCCCAGCTTCGGGAGGGATCTCGAGTTTGTGGGATTTACAAAAGGCCAGAGCACGGTCATAATCCAAATCTGAAGCATCGTATCCACTATGTTCCAATACCAGTTCCAGCATTGTTGCTCTTCGGAACTCGCCCCAAAGATTGATCTTATGCCCTTGGTAAATGAATTCTGCTTTACCGACGACATCCTTTGCCAGATGCCTGAATAGCTGTTCGGCAATATCCATCATTCCCCGTAGATCGGAGTATGCTTCATAGAACTCCATCAGAGAAAACTCAGGATTATGAGTTCTATCCATCCCTTCATTACGGAAATTCTTGCCGATCTCATATACCCGTTCGAAACCACCAACTATCAGCCTTTTCAGGTATAGCTCAGTTGCAATCCTGAGGTATAGATCCACATCCAAAGTGTTGTGATGAGTGGTAAAGGGCCGGGCATTGGCTCCACCATATAGTGGTTGCAGGATGGGAGTCTCGACTTCGATATAACCACGCTCATCCATAAACCTGCGAATGGCGGAAATAATCCTGGAGCGCATTTCAAACACACTTCGATGACTGGGATTTAAGAGCAGATCGAGATATCGCTTGCGGTATCTCAGCTCAATATCGGCAAATTCATCATACCTGATGACTCTGCCATTTTCCATTTTCTCTTTCACGGCTGGAAGAGGACGGATGTTCTTGCTTAAAAGCTTGATATGGGATGCTTTGATCGAATACTCCCCAGCTTGCGTAAAGAACATCGTTCCACAGATTTGGATAAAATCACCAGCATCGCACAGCTTGAAATGCTCGTAAATGTCCTCTCCTACCAGATCCCGCTGAACGTAGATCTGAACCTTTCCGCTGGCATCCTCGAGATTTCCAAAACCGATTTTGCCCTGACGCCGCATGGCAACCAAACGGCCACAGAGATATACTTCTTCATTGCTGTTTATCCAGCTTTCTTTATCACACAATACTTGGGATATCAGGTGGGTTCTTTGGCTCGAAACTGGAAAAGGCTCTACACCGAGAGCCTTAATCCTTTCAAGCTTTTCCTTACGGAGCTTGACAAACTGGTTTATATTCTGCATAATTACAAGTTTCTAAAGGGGTTATCCTCATCACCGATCTTTTGATTGGCATATTTGCGCCATTCTTCATCGGTTCTTCCTCTTCCGCCTTTTCGTTCCCGGTTGGGACGGTATTCACGGGTTTCATTTCTTTCTCTCGGGTGTTCTTCGCGTTTAGTAAGTTCGGCGAGTTCTTCCGGAGTACGATCTGAATAATCGAGGGTGATTCTTCTATTATCCTTGTCGATAGCGGTAACAATCACGGGAATCATATCGTTGGCTTTGAAGGAATCGGTTTTACGAATTCTGGATTTTGGTAACAGACCGGTAATACCTTCGCTGAGAGTAATGAACACCCCAAAATTGGTAGAAGATTCCACTCTGCCTTCGAGTATTGTATTTTGCTGGATAACCTCGTCTATTGTATCCCAAGGATCTTGTTGAAGAGCTTTCAAGGATAGGGAAATCTTTTGAGTGTCCGTATCTATACGCAGGATTTGCACTTGGACGTAATCGCCTTCTTTCAATACCTCGCGAGGATGGCCAACATTGCGGTTCCTGGACATCTCGGATACTGGGATCAGACCTTCCACGCCAGGTTTAATCTCGGCAAAGGCACCAAAGTTGTGTAAACGGAGCACCCTGCAATCGACGGTATCACCTTCTTTGATCTCGTCTAAAGCAAGCAGGAAGGGATTCTCCTGGAGTGCTTTCATGGAAAGAGAAATCTTCTCGCCCTTGATATCGAGAATCTTGACTTCCACTTCCTGGCCAACTTTCAAAGCATCGGATGGTTTAATTGTATGATACCAGGATATTTCGGAAACATGCATCAACCCTTCGATGCCATCCAGGTCTATAAAAGCACCAAAACTGGTCATTCTCATTACTTTTCCAGTAATGGTAGCTCCGATCTCCAGCTTCTTCATGGCATTGGCTTTGCGCTCGAGCATTACCTGTTCTTCCAACACTTTGTGCGAAACAACAATCCGTTTGCAACTTTCCGTGCATTCAATGATCTGGAAATCTAAAGTTTTCCCGATAAAGGCCGCTGAATCTTCAGTGTATCGCATGGCGATCTGAGAAAGCGGGCAGAAGGCCCTGGCTCCCAAAATATCGACACTGAATCCACCTTTCGTGAGGGCATATACCTTGCACTTGACGGGGATTTTCTTCTCATAGGCTTCCAGTATTGAGCCTTTGTCAACATATTGCTTGGTGAGGCTTTTGCCGATGATATATCCTTGGTCGTTTTTATCCACGATAAAACCTTTGAGGATATCTCCAATCTTGAGTTCCAGATTGCCCTGATCGTCAGTATATTCACCCAGCTCGGCATAAGCATCGAATTTTCCACCCAGATCAACCACTATATAATTATCGTTGATACTTAGTACTGGGGCTTCGACGACATCACCCTTGTTGATTTCGGATGTTTTTTGAAAGGATTCTTCGAGAAGGCGAAGATAATCTTCTTTCAGTTCTTTCATTGCAAGTTTGCTGTTTTGTTCACGCACCTTGTTGGTCATAAGTTACTCCTAAACGACGTATGAATAAACCAAACTTTTAAGAGGCATGTTTTTGTAAAGGATTTTTATTAGGTTCATGCCATTTTCAGCTAAATTACCTCTTGTCCCCTAACTTTCCAGCACTCCCTATCACACTTCAGATTGGGACTTCATATTGTATATGCAATGCATCACCCTCGTTCCACAGCGTTAATCACTTCTTAATCTACCCTTAATCAAGCGTTAATAATTAACGCTTGATTAAGGGTAGATTAAGAAGTGATTAACGCCTTCAAGTAAGGATTGTGTTATGACCGAATGAAAAAACGGGGAAAAACAACGGGGGAAAAAACAGAGAATAACGCGGGGAAAAACAGGAGAAAATGAGGAAGGAAATGACTGGACATACGGCGGGAATAAAAAATTTTAAAAAAAAAACGGTAATCTGCTTTGGCAAGAAAGCATACCCGGTTTGAGCTTACTGCCGTAATGTTAGCTTGACGGTAGAAGGTAGTTCAAAAATAAGGACTCATAGGCTTTATGGCTTATATGACAACAAACTAAATACCTGAAATGGAGATAAGATGAAAAGATACCTGCTCGTGACTATGATGACAATTCTGGCATTTGGCCTTGCAGTCCAAAGCGATATGTATTCCTGTTTTTGGAAGAAAAAGGCCAAGCCTGCTCCCAGTACCAATATCGAACAAAGTGACATTAAGAGTGGATCAGAAACTCAGTCATCTTCCCAGGGACATGCCCAGGCTGGATTGCAACCTGTAAGCTATCTTGCCGGGGGAGTCAATAGCTTTGCCTTTGA
>JAQUHL010000172.1 GCA_028683635.1 Candidatus Cloacimonadota bacterium | reverse complement strand
AAGGATAGATAGGCTGCTTCGCCAGTTCCCAGAATCCTGAAATCTGAAACCGGATTTGTGCCAAAGATAGATTCTGCTTCCGGGCCTCCCAGCACGATCTGCATTTCGGGGAAGAGCTTTTTGACCTCCGGGATCAGGTTTTGCAGATAGCACCTGTTCCAGATATAAACTGAGCTGCACAGCACATCGGGTTTTTCCTTTACAAGCATTGCCAGGATTTCCATGATCTGGCTTTGCAAGGTGAATTCGCGTATTTTTTGTTTAAAACCCATCCCCTGAATGAGCGTTCTCAAGATGTACAAAGCCAGGTTGGATTGCGTCCAGGAGGAATTGATCCCCAGGTAGATTATCTTCAGCTTCTTTTCCATGCTCCTCACCAAGATTGGTGAGGCCTGATCCAGTCAAGCGCTTTGTTTTGCCATGGATTTGTTTGCCTTGCTCCGCTATACCGGATATTATGTAGATAGTAAAAAGTAACCCATTCATATAAGCGTAAGGAGCGAAAAATGAGAACACTGCTCATCATGATGTTTGTCTTCCTGGCCCTACTGACAGTGGCGTGCAGCACAGGAAAATCAACTGTGAAAACAGTTTCCCGGGTCGATCTGCAGAGGTATTTGGGCACCTGGTATCAGATCGCTTATTTTCCAAATTCCTTCCAACCGGCAGATTGTGGCCTAAACAAAGCCGAGTATATGATTGGTGCAAATGGCAAACTTTCCGTCCTGAACACCTGTTACGAGGATACCGAGGGCACCAGAATCAAAAAACAGGCCCGCGCCAGGGCATATCCGGTAGATGAGACAAATTCCAAGCTCAAGGTCAGTTTCTTCTGGCCTTTCAAAGGTGACTACTGGATTGTCGATTTGGATGAGAATGATTACAGCTATTCAGTTGTCAGTGATTCCAAACGCAATAATCTATGGATTCTGGCCCGTAAGCCGACCATGGAAAGGGATACCTTCCAGCAGCTTACCCAAAGGCTTAGGGATAGTGGCTTTGATCTTTCTCCTATGGTAGTAAACGTCACATTGCAGGATTGAATCCGGTTCCAAAGCTTTCTTGACAAAAAGCATACCTTCAGCCGGATAGTAAACTTGAAATAATCTGATAAGCGGGATATTAAATGGCACTACTTTTGAAGACCACCAAGTTTGTCGAGACTCAGATTGATCTTTTTCTCGATATCGTCAGCGATGCTGCAGTCCTTTTCAAGCTTGCCATGGACGACTATTTGAAGGACCGTACCTCGCAATTTGAAGATCGGCTGGCAAAAGTGCGGGAAAGCGAGAACAAAGCCGATGATCTGCGAGTCAGCATCGAGCGCTATCTATATGAACGCACTCTGATTCCGGAAAACAGGGGAGATGTGCTTGCCATCCTGGAAAATACGGATGAAGTGATAGATAACATCAAGGATTCTTTGCTCCAGTTTTCCATAGAGACTCCGGAGATCCCGGAGGAACTGGATGATCTTTGGATGCAGACCACCACTGCCTCAGTCGAGGCAGTGGAGCAGCTCGTGTTTGCAGTTCGCTCGTTTTTCCGGGATATCGCTGCTGTGAACAATTACATCCACAAGGTATATTTCTTTGAGCGGGAAGCGGATCATCTGGGCGAAAATCTTCGCAGGAAGATCTTCAGTCTTGACATCGAGCTTTCCCAAAAGAGCCAGTTGCGCTTCTTTGCCATCCATATCGAGAAGATATCGGATTATGCTCAGGCTGTCTGCGACAGGCTATCCATCTATACCATCAAACGCCAGTTATAAGGCTCATTAAATTGTAAGTTAAATGATCTTTATCTATCTGCTCAGCGGGCTCTTTTTGGGTTGGTCTCTTGGTGCCAATGATACCGGAAACATCTTTGGCGCGGCAGTGGAGACCAGGATGCTGAAGTTTAAACATGCTGCGCTGATTGCGGCAATCTTCATCACCCTGGGAGCCATGGCCGAGGGAAGCGGCCCTTCCCAAACCCTGGGAAGGCTGGGTTCTGTGGATGCTCTGGGAGGTGCCTTTACAGTAGCCCTGGCTGCAGCGGCTGCAATTACCCTTATGGTGAGGATCAGGATCCCCGTCTCCACTTCTCAGACCATTGTCGGGGCCATCATCGGCTGGAATTTCTTCTCTGGCAGGCTAACCGACTTCCGTGCCCTGCTAACCATTGCCATGAGCTGGATAACAGCCTTTGTGATGTCCGCTGCGATCGCCGGTATCCTCTTTCAGATCTTCAGACGCAAAATCAATAAGAGCCATCTTCACCTTTTGGAACTGGATGTCTATACCAGATATGGCCTTATCCTGATTGGTGCTTTTGCAGCCTATAGCTTGGGTGCGAACAACATCGCCAATGTCGTCGGTGTGTTTGTGCCGGGAAGACCCTTCAAGGATCTCAGGCTGGGAGCGGAGCTCATCTTTTCCGGGACGGCGCAACTGTATTTGGTGGGAGCAATGGCAATTGTTTTGGGAATCTATACCTATTCCTGGAAACTGATGCGCACCGTGGGTAAGGATCTCTTTCATCTTTCGCCGGTAACTGCTCTGATTGCTTTGCTTTCCGAAGCCATCGTGCTCTTCGTCTTTGCCTCACAAGCCCTCAGGAACCTCCTCATTTTCCTGCATTTGCCAGCCATTCCCCTGGTTCCGGTTTCCTCCTCGCAAGTAATCGTCGGAGCGGTCATGGGCATAGCCATTTCCAAGGGTGGAAAAAACATTCGTTACAACATCCTGGCCAAGATTTCCCTGGCTTGGGTGATAGCACCCCTGATGGCTTTCTTCTTCTCCTTCATCGCCCTGTTTACAATCCAAAACGTCTTCGAACAGGATGTGAAAAAAGATCTGACATATGAATTCAATTCCCAAACCGTTGGCTATCTGGTGGCCCGGGAAATGGATAAATCTGCGCTCAGCATTGTGAATGGCAGGAGCTTTGACAGCGAGCAGAAGCTTTATAGTGAGCTCAAATCTACCCAGGTTTTCACCCCTGAGGAGATCTCTTCTATAATCCGGATCGTAGAAGTCTATCCCCTCAAAGTCAATACCAAAATCCTCACCGACCAGGGAGCAATAAACCGCATTTCAGACCAGCAGCTAAGGGAGCTACAGACTCTTGAAGACCTCAGCTTCCGGCATAAATGGGATTTTCAGCAACATCTATCCCAAAGCGAATCCTGGAGGCTGATCCCCAATCCACAAACTGAAGAAGAAAAGCTCCACAACCAAAAGCGGGAAGAACAGTATGAGCTGCTTTACCGCCTTTTCTATTATCACCCCAAAAGATGAATCCTTTCTTTGAAAAAGTGATCCCGCTGCTATTGGCATTTGGCCTGGGGTTAGGGGCCAAAAGGTTGCATCTCCTCAAAAAGGAAGATGCCCAGGTTCTGCTCAGATTTGTGCTGACCCTGCCGCTTCCGGCATTGACGATCCTCTCCATATCCCGCGCTCATCTCGATCTGAGCATGGCTTTCATTCCTCTCTCGGCAATGCTGGTGGTCTTCCTCTGCTATGTCACCTCCCAGCTTGCCGGCAAGCTCCTGGCTCTGCCCAAAACTACTTTCGGCAGTTTCCTGGTGGGAACGATGATCATGAACACCGCTTTTTCACTTCCATTTTTCTGGGCTGCATACGAAAATGAGGGCCTGGCCAGAGCCTCCCTCTTCGATATGGGAAACACCTTTTTGATCTTTACTTTTACTTACTACAACGCCATTAAATACGGGGCAAATTCCAAAAGCGACCGTATTGATTGGAATAGATTCCTCCGGCTCCCACCCCTTTGGGCAATGGCCATTGCCTTCTTGCTCAAAGCTTTGAGAATTTCGATACCAGCCGTGGGAACCGAACTGCTGAATATGGTGGGGCAACCCACCACACCCCTGATCCTGATTGCCCTGGGGCTCTATTTTGAACCAAAGCTCAAAAACCTCGTCCCTGCCTCCATCGCCATCTTCATTAGAATGGGGATGGGGCTTTGCTTTGGTTTTCTTTTGGCGAAGCTTTTTGGCCTGGAGGGAATCTCCCGCATCGTCGTAATAGCCAGCTCCTCCACCCCTGTGGGCTTCAATACCCTGATCTTTGCCCATCTGGAAAATATGGATGGCGAATTCGCTGCCATCCTGGTTTCAGTCTCCATCCTCATAGCGCTATTCTACCTGCCGCTCCTGATCTTTCTTCTGGGCTGAAAGGGGGCTTGGCACATGTCATTCTTTGGTTAGTTACATCTTTTTTGAGCACCAGCATAGCGTGAACATAGTGTGAACAATGCGTGGATTTCCACGCATTGTTCACACTATGCTCACGCTAAGCTCACGCTAAGCTATAAAGGAACAAGGGCTGGGCTGATAATACAGAATTACAGAATTAACAATGAAATGATGTAATTCGACGGGGTGTGGTAAGACCCATTCAATAAGGGTGGAGAGTAGGCCTTGATTATGTAACTTCAATGTAAACATAATGAATTTTATCAAACAAAACACGATAAGGAGTGAAAATGAGAAAGGTAAAACTGACAAGAATGGCAGATCCAGTTTTGGAAGGGGCAGGAGTTCATCTGCATAGGGCCTTTGGCTACTACCAGGTACCTGAGTTTGATCCCTTTTTGATGATGGACGATTTCCGAAACGACGATCCGGAGAAGTATATGGCAGGTTTTCCCTGGCACCCGCACCGGGGTATTGAAACCATTACATACATGCTGGAAGGATCTGCAGAACACATGGACAGCCTGGG
>JAQUHL010000171.1 GCA_028683635.1 Candidatus Cloacimonadota bacterium | reverse complement strand
TTTCGATTATATACCTGATCCCTTAAACCTGAGTGGCGACATTGGGGAAAACATCGCATCCGGGACTGGGAAAACCATCGTCTGGAACGCCGGAGCGGAAGGTATAGACTTCGACGGCAGTCAATTCATGCTGCTATTTGGTGTGGAAGATGGACAATTGCCCATTCCTGAGAACTTTGTATTTGTACAGGGTGGTACCATTTATCCTGCTGATGGGAGCTACACATCCGGATTGACGGTTTCATCCCTTTACATCGATAAGTATGAACTTACAAACACCGAGTGGAACGCCGTGATGGGCTCCGGTGGTGGAGACGCATATCCACTTGCCTATGTAAGCTGGTTCGATGCTGTAGAATTCTGCAACCTGCGAAGCATGATTGAAGGCCTTCCACCCTGCTATTCTTACAATGACGGCACGGACTACGGAACAGATCCCGCCGCCTGGCCCTCAGGCTGGAATGCCAATAATTACCATGCTAATAATGTCAGTTGCGACTGGAACGCCCTTGGATACCGGCTCCCCACGACCGCTGAATGGGAGTTCGCAGCCCGGGGTGGTCTGCAGACGCATGGATACTCATACAGTGGCAGCAATGACCTGAATATTGTTGGCTGGTACGATGCCAACAGCGGATATTCTGCCCATCCCGTAGGCCAGCTTGCCCCTAATGAACTTGGCACTTACGACATGAGCGGCAACCTTTGGGAATGGTGCTGGGATATGTTCTCCAATCCCAACTGTATCCTACGGGGTGGTAGTTATAGTCAGGATGCCTATTACTGCCAGGTTTTAATCCAAGCCTCAAACTATCCCACTCTTATCAGCCCTCTTGCTGGATTCCGTATCTGCAGAGTCTCTCCATAAACACCTTTGGAATCCAAAAGATCCTGGAGAGTTACCCTTTTGCAATACAGGCAAAATTCGTGAAAACAGCGAGTTGGAGCATGATGAAAGAGGTTGGCGGGAAAAACACTCCTTCCAGCTCAAAATCAGCGAAATACGTGCATAAATCTGAGTAATCGCGGGAAATATTTCAGACAGTT
This sequence comes from Candidatus Cloacimonadota bacterium, assembly GCA_028683635.1. Classification (GTDB taxonomy): domain Bacteria; phylum Cloacimonadota; class Cloacimonadia; order Cloacimonadales; family Cloacimonadaceae; genus JAQUHL01. Next base: position 3,763 of record JAQUHL010000171.1, on the reverse strand, counting down.
TCAGCGCTCTGCCACCACCTTGTAAAAGCATTTTCCCAAGGCGGGATTGATGTCAAGATCAATCTGGGTGCCGCTGATGTTTTGCTGCAGGATTGTCCACTCGGCGGCATACGGATCCTGGGCAGTCAGGACCTTATAAGAAGTGGCCGCGGGGACGGCGTTCCAGCTCAGTCTCAGGGTGGTGGGGGTCTGCTGACCAACCGCGAACCCGGTAGGCGTATCCAGGGAGTAATAATTGAGCTGCAGGCAGTTGACGTCATACCAGGGCTCATAGTTCACCACAGTGCTTCCCTCCTCGTTGTCCCAGATCAAAGCGTCGATCGGGTCCGGGTCCAGACTGCCCCAATAGATGTAAGGGGCGTTGACGATCGCGGCGGTGTTGTTGCGCAAATTCAGGGTGTTTCCGTAGAGCCGGTTCCACTGGCCGGGATTGGTGCCAAAGTTGAGGGTGCCGCCATTCTGGAATATCCCCGTTCCGGATAAGGCCATGATATTGTTGTTGTAGAGGTTCAGGATGCCCTGATTATGGATTATGCCGTTCACAGCGCTGTCCAGCAGGCAGTTGGACAGAGTGGTGCTGTTGTTGCCATCCAGTTTCAGGAGATTGTGGTTGCTAATGGCTAAACGGCAACCGCTGAGGTTTACACTACCGCCATTGATATAGAGCGCGCAGTATTCATGAGCATAAGTGTGGTTCTCATCCAGTCCGGCATTCATGACAGTTGTGTAGTTCAGGTTGCAGGGATAATCCGGGTTCTCAAAGCGCAAGCCTACCCAGGTGCTGGGAAGATTGGGGTCCAGACCTCTGAAGATCACCGGCTGGGCTTCTGTTCCCAGGGTATTCAAAGCGCCATATACGATGAAATTGGTATTCACCTCATAAAGGATATAATTGGCAAAGACCAGTTCCGTGCCGGCTGAGATGGTCAAAGTAACCCAGTCGTTCACGCTGAAGGAATTGTTGAAGTAGTAGGGCAGGCCAAAGTTTGGCCAGGTGGCGGAGCGGGATTGGGGGTAGGAGCTCACATAGATTTTGGGGTCGCCAATGCCTGAAAAAGTGACCCCCGCGAATCTATCCAGCAGGTCGGGTGGGACATTTATGGGAGAACCACCCAAGTCTATGAAATGCAGACCGTTCACACTCAGGTTATGATATGCGATGTATGGCCCCACATAGCCGCTCCAGGCGATGTCCCGCATGGTAAGTTCGTTGATGCTGACTACATCGCCGGCTTGCATATTTTCAAAGTAAATGCCGTCACCGTAGCTATAGCGGATCAGACTGTTGTTCAGGTTAAGGTTGTCACAGCCATAATCGCCTAAAGCTCTGCGCTTGTTATAGGCATCAATCTGACCGCCGTAAAGGATCTGGCAATATACAAAGTCGGCATCCCAACACCCTGAATGGAGGCATATCCCCTGCCAGTATCCAGTGCTGGCGGGATATCTGGTAAATACGATGGGCTGGGCCTCAGTTCCAACGGCCTGGATTGCACCGTAAACATAAAAGGCACTGTTGTCCGGCCACTGCAACTCAGAACCCGCGGGGATGGTGAGGGTGGTCGAGTAGTTGACTGTAAAGCTGGATTTTAAGCGGAAGGGATAGCCAAAGCCTGGCCAGGTGGCGGAGCGGGTTTGAGTGTAAGAACTCACATAGATATTGGGGTTGCCAATACCTGAGAATGTGACCCCGGAGAATCTATCAAGCAGATCAGCAGAGAAATAGATGGGATAGCCACCCACGTCCACCAGATTCAAGCCATTCACTGTGAAATCGTGGTAGTGGATATTATCGCCTATAATGCCGTTCCATGCCACATCCCGTATAGTCAAATTGTTGATGTTGACCACATCGCTGGCCGCCATGTTTTCAAAATACATGCCTTCGCCCGGGCTGTAACGGATCAGGCAACTGCTGACGTTCAGGTTGTCGCAGCCATAGTTACTAAAAGCTCTGCACTGGTTATAGGTGTCATTCTGGCCGCCGTAAAGGATCTGGCAGTATACAAAGTTGGCATCCCAATTCCCGTTATAAAGCCTGACTCCCAACCAGTTGCCCGTGCTGGCGGGATTGCGGGTGAAGATAATGGGTTGAGCGGCAGTACCGATGGCACTCACAGCCCCATAGAAGCTCAAGTCACGGTTGTCACTGATCCAGAAAATACATCCAGGCGCAAAGCTGACATTGGAACCTCCGATTCCCATGATGCCACTCTCACAGCGATACACATAGCCATGGTTAGGGAAATGGACTGTACCGCTGATGCCGTTGTAGTCGAAGAGGCGGATGTCGTTGTTAGCGTTGCCGTTCAGGGTGAGGTTGTCAATCCAGCCGGCCTGACAAGCCAGGATGGAGATGGGGTTTCGGAGGCAGCTTGTGACGCTTAAGTTGTTCACGCTGAGTGTGTAGTCGCTATCGTTGCACAAGAATCCGTCCGTGCGGCAGCCATTGATCTGGACGTTGTTGATCTGGGTAGTGTCTCCGCTGCCGCCATCGTGGCAACTAATGGCCTGGGCATCCACATTGCTGATCAAGCAGTTCTGGAGGCTTAGAAGTGCTCCGCCAGCGTTGTCCAGAAAAGCATTGTCATAGCCATTCGGGTTACGTCTGCCGCAGTTTAGGAACTGGCAATTGGCAAAGCTGGCACTGGCGTTGTTTGACAGGTAAATCCGTTCCCAGAAGTAGGTTGCTCCCGGAGGACGGTCAAACACAATGGGCTGATCTGGGGTTCCAGTCGCGTTCAGAGTACCGCTTATCTCCAGACCCTTTTCCAACTCGAAGTAAAAAACCGTACCGGGCAGGAGGGTGACGTTAGTGTAGTTTACATATAAGTGCCCACCACTGATCTGATAGGGATAACCGTGATTGGCCAGGGTCTGGCTGGCCAGGGAGCCGCCATAGACGAAGCGGATCACGTTGTGGGCGTTGTTGGTAAGCGTGATGCCGCTGATTTGGTGGGCCCAGTTGGCTGAAAGGCTGAGAGGGAAGGCGTTGCAGCTGTTCACGCTCAGGCCGTTGATAGTGAGGTTATAGCCACTGGCGCTTTGATACACGGCATCCATTCCACAGCCGTCCACGCTGAGGTTGTTGATCACCAGGTCGTCGTTGTCGCTGTCATTGCTTTCGATATAGACGGCTCGGCAGTAGGCGTCTATGATTTGGGTGTTTTCAATCAGCACCGTGTCGGCACGATAGATGGTAAAAGCATCCTGGATATGACTATACTGGTTGCTGCTGGCGCAGTTTTGCAGGATGCAGTGGTCGAAGTGGGCATAGGAAGTGCCGCTGTTCAGATAAAATCCCCGCCAGTTTTGGGTGGAGCCCGGAAGCCTGTTGAACAGGATCGGGTCGGTGGAAGTTCCTACCGCGCTAATGCTCCCGGTCACGTTAAAGCCCTGGGAGTATCCCATCTGAAATTCACAGCCGGGGTTGATAATGAGGTTCGCGTAGTTCACATCGATGTTTATACTTTCGCACACATAGGGATATCCCCAATCTCGCACCGTGGTGTCACGGTTGAGATAGCCGTCGCTGTGCAGGAAAATCCTGTTGTCGGTATTATCAGTAAAGAGGGGCTGTTCATCCAGGAAGTTCAGCAGGTTGGGGGGGATAGCGATGGGCCTGCCGCAGTCAGTGATCGAGAGGTTCGAATAGTTGAGGGTGATGCTTTTATCCAGAATATTGAGACCGGTCCAGGGACAATCATGGATGTTGACGTTGTCCAATGTGACAGTACCGTTGCTGTCTCCGCTCACATAGATG
>JAQUHL010000170.1 GCA_028683635.1 Candidatus Cloacimonadota bacterium | reverse complement strand
TATTAAAATGCATAGGCATTGATCAGCCCTCCCACACCTTGACCCTGGTAACGGGCATGAACACTAAGACCCGCAAACCACAGTACGTTATCTGGCAACATCGTCACTTTAACGCACCCGATGACCTGATTGTTATACAGGGCTACAAATAACCCTCCCTCTGCAATCCACTTCGCAGCAATGCCGGGCAGATAATCTGTACCCTCGCAGATTGTCTTTGCCATCCTGGTAAGATCAGCGAGATCAGAAAACTCTGCGGGACGGATAGTACATTTGTCGAGTGTGAACAAGTTAACTCCTCATTATTTACTATTGATCACAAATCAGAAACTCAATCCCCCAAGCTAATCCCCAGGCCTCTGGCTGTTTTTACAAGATCTGAATCCACATCGATCAGATTGTAATGCCGGATGGCCTCTTTGATGGGGACCCCAATGATATCAGGGTGCTTATAGGCAACCATGTGCCCCCATTTCTGCTCCAGTACGAGTTCAAAAGCTTTGACTCCAAATTGTGATGCCAGCACTCTGTCAAAAGCATTGGGACGCCCTCCCCTCTGCAGGTGCCCCAAAATGGTCTCCCTGATCTCGATCTCGCAGCCCACAGCTTTGAGCTGGTGGGAAAGCTGTAAACCTACTCCACCCAGCTGGATTTTCATCGCTCCAGGTTCATCGTTTTCGCTAAACACCATCTTCCCCCCCAAAGCTTTTGCCCCCTCTGCTATGACAATGATGGCAAAACCTTTACCAAGATCTGTGCGTTTGTGGATGGCGTCCATAACCTTCTCTATGTCATAGGGAATCTCCGGGATCAGGCAAACTTCGGCACCACCTGCAATTGCAGCATGAAGAGCTATCCACCCTGCATAGCGTCCCATAACTTCCAGTATCAGGATCCGGTGATGACTGGCTGCCGTGGTCACGAGTTTATCCACAGCATCCGACGCCACGTCCACGGCTGTTTGAAACCCGAAGGTAAAGTCTGTATCAGAAAGGTCGTTGTCGATGGTTTTGGGAACACCGATGATGGGACAACCCATTTCAAAGAGTGATTGAGAGATGCGTTGAGAGCCATCCCCACCGATGTTGATCACAGCCTCAATATTTTGATATCTTAGTCTGTCCAGGAGGTCTTGGGAACGATCGACAGCTCCCCAACTACCATCGGCGTTTTTTACCGGCCAGGCGAAGGGACCGCCCTTGTTTGTTGTACCAATGATGGTTCCTCCCATAACATGGATCCCGGAGACTCGCTCTTCGGTAAGTTCGACAAGATGCATGGGATCTCTTAAGATGCCGTCAAAGGCATCTATGCTACCCAAAACCTCCCATTCTCTGTGGAAGGAAGCCCGTTTGACGATTGCTCTAATCACAGCATTCAAACCAGGGCAATCGCCTCCACCAGTGGCAATTAGTAATCTTTTCTTCATTTCTCCTCCTCTCCTCTAATCGTGTTTTTGATATACTCGTGCTCACCCATCGGCAGAACACAGGTTTCAATCCCTTGTTTGGAAAGCAGTTCTCCAAGATACCCCGTAACAGGGTACTCGGTGTAGAAATGCCCTGCATCAATGATCGGAATTCTACTATCCAGCAGGTTGTGATAGCTCAAATCACCACTGATGAAGAGCTCCGCTTTGGTCTGCACTTTTTTGATCAGGGAGTTTCCGGAACCACCGCAAAGAGCGAGCGTTTTAATGGCAGGGTCGGATTCCTTTCCCGGATTCCAAACCAAAGGACGGGGATTGTGTAAGTTATCTTTAACCCTCTGAACCAGTTCCGATAGCAGCAGAGGACGTTCCAGCCTGCAGATAACACCCATACCCTGGCCGGGTTGTTTGTTACTTACCGGGTAATAATACAAAGCCGGAGTTTCATAGGGATGATTTGTGCGGATCGCTTTCAAAACCAGAGGGAGTCGATAGCTTTCCACCATGAATTCCAGTTCGATTTCATCCACCTTAGCAAGCACACCATGTTCTCCCTGATGGGATTTACTTCCCTGAAGGGGACGAAAACTACCGATTATCTGGCTTTGAGTTGAGCAGCAATCATAAGATCCAATCCTACCCGCCCCAGCTTTGTATGCAGCTTCAGAAATCGCTTCCTGATAGTCCGGGGGAGCAATCACGGAAAGGTGCTGCCAGACGCTTCCTGTCTCATCCTCCAGGATTTCGCTTACCTCTAAGCCAAGAGTTCGGGATAGTATTTGGTTAACTCCCATTTCTGCCACATCCAGATTTGTATGCATGGAGATAACAGCGATTTTGTGTTCAATCAGCTTGAGCAGCAGTGGATCTGTGACACTTTTGAGAGGGGAGAATATCAGAGGATGGTGGCTCAGGATGAAATCAGCACCAAGGTCGATGGCTTTGTTTACAGCATTGGGAGTAACGTCCAGACTGATGAGAGCTTTGGTAACCTGCCAGTTATTATCTCCCACCAGAATGCCGGAATTATCCCAGGATAGGGCTGCCCCAAAAGGTGCATATTGATCCAGCAGGGCATATAGCTGAGCAACAGTCATTCAAGCTCCTTGGTTATAGTTTTAGAAATGCGAAATCCGCCATCCCAATGGAACAGCGGATTTCAGAGACATAGTTTAGTTTGCTTCGATAATTTCTTGTGCTTCTTCTTTATCTGTAGAATAGGTAAAGGCATCGTAGATCTTGTAGCTGTTTTGGGGATCAGTGCATTCCGGATAGGCAATTCTCAATGCTTCCATCTTATTGGAGGAGTGAGGAAACTCCTTCAGAATGCGGATGATCTGTGTAGTATTGAACTTGGCGTGACGGGTAGCTGTTTCCAATACGACGATTTTATCAGCCGCAAAGGATTTCTTGGCCATGGCTTGGATGAATTCGTTAAAATCCTTGTCGGCCATTTGTTTACGTGCAGATTTAGCAAATTCCATCCTGGGTTGTTGCGGAGCTGGCTTGGCCTGGGTAGTTCCCGGGTTTTGTGGTTGAACGGGTTTGATCTGATCGGGTTTTTGGGGCTGAACTTCTGATTGGGCATGAAGCCCGGGTTTGGGATCATTATATACGGAAGGATCCGGAGTAATCTGAATCTGAGAGCCCATAGAGGCATCCGAAGCTCTTCCCAGGTTCACATTGGCACTGGCTGTTGGAGGAATTTGTTTCAATAGGGCAATGATTTCAGCCACCAGATCCCGGGCTGCTTTCTGCTCAGCCCTGTTCAGGCCAAGGAAGTATTTGTCCAATTGGTTAAGCTTCTTCAGGACGTCTTCGACTATTACTTCATTGGATTTGAACTCCACCTGGATACCATTAACATTCATTTTCACAGTGGTTTCCGGAGTGGATTTGGTTTGGGCAAAGGCAAGGCAAAGTCCTAAGCTTAGGGCAAGGATAAGAAGGACACGTTTCATTCTATTCTCCTATGTGTATTCGTGATCGTTGCGTATATTTCATGTCTTATTTTTTGGCAAGGAAAACTTGGAGTATTGCCCATAAGCCAGCAGTTTCAGATTTTCTTCACTGCTGCTATGGCCTGTGCATAATCTGGTTCCAGCACGATGTCGGGCACCAGTTCAGTGTACGCGATTTGACCCTGGGGGTTGATCACTACCACGCTTCTTGCCAGAAGACCTGCCATAGGTCCATCCATGATCCGTAGGCCATAGATTCTGCCGAACTTATCGTCTCTCATTTCCGATAGGGTAATCACTCTCTCCAATCCTTCTGCCGCACAAAACCTGCCCATGGCAAATGGCAGATCGCGAGATATGCAAAGCACTATTGTACTATCGAGAGCTGAGAGTTCCTGATTGAAACGGCGAACGCTCATTGCACAGACCGCGGTATCTATGCTGGGGAATATGTTCAGAATGATCTTTTTACCGAGAAAGTCCTTTATGTTGTGGTCACTCAGATCTTTGGCTGTCAGCGTAAAATCTGGTGCCATAGTTCCAGTTTCCGGTAGTGATCCGATCGTATTTATGGGGTTCCCTTTTAGTTTTATTGTAGCCATTTTTACACCTCTTGTATATTCTTTACTGCATATATGATAAGCTTTATCGCACCAGAACCCAAACTCCATTTGCTTTCAAGTTGGGTAGAACCAAAAACTGAAATTGACAAAAAAATCATCTCCAAAATCATTTGCATTACTGAGTTTGAGGATGATAACATGAAAAATGCGGTGTATTATATCCTGTTAGCTATCATATTGATAGCGATCTACTTATTGATCTTTAACCCTTTCACCAAAAAAGTAAATACCAGGCCGATGCTCCCTGATTATAAAGTTCTGGTGCTCTTTCCGGGATCAATTACAGACCAGAGTTGGAACCAGAATGGCCATCTTGCATTTCGCAGAATCAGCGAGGAACGTGGGATAGACATTCAGAGCCTGGCCTCCGTCCGGATAGATGATATTGATACTCTAATGGTAAGGTATGCGGCTAAAAAGAACCTTTTCGTAATTGGCTTCGGTGGAGAATTTACTCATGCTCTTGAATCAGTGGCTCTAAAGTACCCAAATATCAAATTCGCAAGCTGGGGGAAGCATCCCGGAAATGGCAGAAACCTGGGTAGTCTCTGTGAACGCACGGAAGTCTATTATCTTGCTGGCGCAATGGCAGCGATGAAGAGCAAAAGTGAAACCGTCGCCTCTATTATCGGGCAAGAGCTCCCCCACACCAAAGAACAAGCCCATAGTTTCGAACTCGGAGCCCGAAGCATCAATCCCAATATCCGGGTTTTAAAAGCCTGGGTTGGTGTCTGGGAGAGTGTTCCTCTGGCCAGAAAAACAGCCCATGAGCTGATAGAGAATGGCGCGGCTGTTCTCTATGTAAGCTGCGACGAGGC
>JAQUHL010000169.1 GCA_028683635.1 Candidatus Cloacimonadota bacterium | reverse complement strand
TGAGCTTCATCGAGCAGCTTGCGGAACATTTCCACACCTGTGCAGGTGGTTTCGACGGTTTCACGGATTCCGACGCGCTCAACTTTGTCCTGAATCTTGATCTGGCCACGTTCGACACGACCGGTGGCAACTGTTCCACGGCCGGGAATGGAGAACACGTCTTCCACGGGAAGCAGGAAGGGTTTGTCCACCGCACGGTCAGGAAGCGGAATATAGCTATCGACAGCATCGATGAGTTCCTGGATGGTGGCTTCACCTTCGGGATCGCCATTGAGGGCTTTCAGAGCAGAACCGCGGATGATCGGTATTTCGGATCCGGGGAATTCATATTTTTCGAGAAGTTCACGGACTTCCATTTCCACAAGGTCAAGAAGTTCAGGATCATCAACGAGATCACACTTGTTCATGAAAACGACCATGGCAGGCACACCGACCTGACGGGCGAGCAGGATGTGCTCACGGGTCTGAGGCATGGGACCGTCATAAGCGCTGACGACAAGAATGGCACCATCCATCTGGGCAGCACCGGTGATCATGTTTTTGATATAGTCTGCATGACCGGGACAATCAACGTGGGCATAGTGACGGTTGTCGGATTCATATTCCACGTGGGCTGTGGCAATGGTTATACCGCGGGCTTTTTCTTCCGGAGCATTGTCAATGCTATCGAAGGAACGGAATTTTGCTCCGCCCTTTTTACTAAGATATAAAGTCATAGCAGCTGTAAGAGTAGTTTTCCCATGGTCAATATGACCAATTGTACCAACGTTCACATGCGGCTTGGTACGAACGAATTTTTCTTTTGCCATTTTTCCTCCCGGAATCTCTCAATTCCATGGTTATATGTTGTTTTTCTTTAAAGAAAACGAAATGGAGCTCATGACCGGATTTGAACCGGTGACCTCCTCCTTACCAAGGAGGTGCTCTACCGACTGAGCTACATGAGCTTTACAAATCGCTTCCCTTCACCCCTATGAGGCGAAGGTAAACCGCACTGTCTCTATGTTGTGCGAAAAAACTGGAGCGGGAAACGGGGTTCGAACCCGCGACCCTCAGCTTGGAAGGCTGATGCTCTAGCCAACTGAGCTACTCCCGCTTCTAGCTATAAGGTGGTGGAGAGGGGAGGATTCGAACCTCCGAAGTCGTCTGACGACAGATTTACAGTCTGTTCCCTTTGGCCGCTCGGGAACCTCTCCACGATCACTGGAGCCGATGAAGGGAATTGAACCCCCAACCTATTGATTACAAATCAATTGCTCTACCTTTGAGCTACATCGGCAATAGGTTTTACCACGAAATTTTTGTACCAGTTTTTTGTCAATCACTTTTTTCGGTGCACTCTATATAAAACGCAACTATCCTGCGTCTGTGCCAAAAAATTGGGTGCAGGCTTTCTGTCAAATGATAATTGCAGAAAGCCCAGCCTCGAGAATGTTTTTTCCCTCCTGCAAAACTTCCTGAATAAATGGTGGCACAAGCACCCCCAGCATCCCGTCTCACACATCCCGTCTTTCCCGAGAAATCGGGAATCCAGAACTTCTTCCTTGAATGAGAGCGTTAATCACTTCTTAATCTAGCCTTAATCAAGCGTTAATAATTAACGCTTGATTAAGGCTAGATTAAGAAGTGATTAACGCCTTGGAAGAAGGAAAGACCGTTGCACATTCCGATTTATCGAAATACAGACAAACAGACATCCAACAGACTTCCAAATATGCTGGTTGTGAGGCTTGTTTTTGTAAATCATTCCCGCTCACCACCCTAAAAGGAGTAGGGCTTCGCCCTGCAACCCATTATTCAATGGTCTTGTTATATATGCTCAGCTTGTGTAATAATCTGATGACAAGTTTTTCTTGACATCAAAACCGATGCTAACCAACATAGACCTGATGAAGTTAGCATGAGTTATTGAAATACTTTTTTGGTATTCTGGTCTTTACGAAGCGCTCCCCTGAGGAGGTTCAGATGAAAAGCTTCTTTGTTTTTATGTTTGTATTACTGGGCTTGGGGATCCTTCATGCAAGCGAGGCAGAGATCACCGTGCAGGTGGGGCACACTCAGAGCATCAGTTGCATTTCCTCATCAAGTGATGGCAAATACATCATTTCCGGGGGTCAGGATAAACTGATCAAGTTCTGGGACAAGGATTCCGGGCGGGAAATCCGGACGATAGATAAATCAAACAGTCCGATTACAGCTCTTTGCTTTATTCCAAACACCCTGCAAGCCCTTGCCGGTACCCGGGATGGAATTGTCCGTCTCTGGGATCTGAGTAACGGAAAACTGCTTCGCTCCTATCCCGGCTTCGGGATAGAAATCCGCAAAATCCTCACCATCCCCGGGAGTTCAAGTTTCGTTTGTGCAGATACCCGAGGTGGAATCTATCGTTACAAGCTCGAATCCGGAGCGCAGATAAACAGCTATCCCGGTTTGGATTGTGACGTGATCTTGCTTGAATACCGGGCACAGGATGAGATGCTTTTTGCCGGATCTGACAGCGGCATTCTGATGAGTTGGGACCTGAAGAGCGGAGCCGTGCAAAGCAGATTTGATGCGGAGATAAGTGCCGTAGGCATGGCACTTTCCCTGGCAACAAACACTCTGGTTATTACGGACCTGGACAGCTATATTTTCCAGTTCAATCCTTTAACGGGGAAGCTTGTCAGCGAAAACTTTGTGGAAGAGGGCATGTCCTTCTGCGTAAAATATTTCCCGGATGGTAAATCACTTTTGATAGGCAATGAATATGGCAAGCTCTTGCAGATAGATCCCCTGGATGGGAGGATCATTAGAAGCTTTAAAGGGCACGAAGAACTGATCTCCGACGCCTGTTTCCTTGATTCCGGCAAGGGGTTGGTCACTTCCGGATGGGATAAAAAGCTGCTGCTTTGGGATGTGGTTTCATCCCGGCTCAGTCAGAACTTTGGCAGTTTCGGAGTGAGCGTTTATTATGTGGACTATTCTGTGGATGGAAGATATCTCCTTACAGGCAGTGATGGGGGACTGCTCAAGCTTTGGGACGCCAAAACCGGAAAGCAGATCCGAAGCTATGAAGGAAACAAGGACTGGGTTTCTGCAGTGAAGATTTCCGATTCCGGGATCTATGTGCTTTCGGGAAGCGGAAGGGATGGCATCCGGCTCTACAATCTGAACACCGGCGAGCAATTGCACTTGATGCAGGCAAACAATCTTTCTGTCTATTCCGTCGCCTTCTCCAAGGATGAGAAACTGATCGCCACTGGTGGAAGTGATTACCAGATAAGTATTTGGGAAACTACCACAGGGAAACTGCTCAAAACCTTTAGTGGGCACAAGGGAAACATCAATGAACTCTGTTTCTCTCCCTCTGGAGGTTATATCGCTTCAGCCAGCAGCGACAGGACAATCATCATCTGGAATCTGGAAACCGGGGCCCAGCAACGAAGCATGAGCAGCAATTTCAACTGGTTCAATGCGTTGAAATACTCACCAGACGGCAAAAAGCTCTATAGCGGCGGCCTGGAAAGAGTTATCCAGGAATGGGACGCTGCCAGCGGGACCTTGCTGAGATCCTTCCCGGGGCACACAGACGAGATCCGTTGCCTGGCGATCACTCCCGATGGCAAACTTCTTGCCTCTTCAGGTGATGATATGCAGATCAAAATCTGGGATCTGGCTGAAGGTAAAGAGCTTGCCAGCCTTGCAGGGCACAGCCGCTGGGTGAAGGAACTGGATTTCTCTCCCGATGGAAGCAGGCTGGTATCCGTTAGCCCGGATTGCTACACAAAGATCTGGGACGTCCCAACTGGCGATACAATCCTCAATCTCTTCTCCTTCAGGGATGGCTCCTGGCTATCTGTAACCCCTTCCGGATTCTACGATTATGGTGGTAGTGGCGCAACCTACCTGAACGTTAGTATCGGCAGCAAGGTCTATAGCATGGATAGCTTCTTTGAGAATTATTTCCGCCCGGATCTGGTTCAAAACACTCTGGCAGGAGTGATTTCCCCGGAAGACAAAGCTTCCATCGGCTCGAGCAAAGCACCTCCCCGGGTGGTGCTATCCGCCATGACCAACAAAGGAACCTGGGAGGGAATCGGGGTCGCCACGGGGAACCTGAAAATCTCCTCCGGCAGTATCACCCTGAAGATCCAAGCCTATGACAATGGTGGTGGCATCAAAGAACTACGGCTTTTTCACAACAACAAGATAATCGAACTCGAACAGCGCGGACTCGCCCCCAAAAGTGCTCCGAAAACCCTGGAAAAAGAATATCGCATCCTGTTGGTGAACGGAGTAAACAGTTTTGTAGCTTTCGGATTTGCGGATGATATGACTCAGTCCGATCCTGCCCGTTTGGTGGTGGACTATGCCAAACCGGGGGAAGAAAAGCCGGATATGTATATCATCGCAATCGGCATAAACAATTATAAGAACAGCAAATACAAGCTCAGCTATTGCCTGGATGATTGCAATGGTTTTGTAGCCGCCCTCTTCCCAAAAGCGGAAAAGCTATTTGGAAAAGTGCATATAACCAAGCTCACCGATGAATCCGCAACCCGGGAAAACTTCCTTCAAGCACTGCAGGATTACGAATCACGAACAAGGGCAGAAGACGTCCTGGTGCTATACTATGCCGGACATGGGATTGCTCTGCCCAATGAATTGAAAGAGCTCGAGTTCTTCTTCGTCCTGCGGGACGCCACCCAAATGACGGATCTGGCTCAGGCCCGCAAGGTTTGCCTCTCTGACAGGGAACTGCGACAGGCACTTCAACAGAACAAGGCAAACAAACAGCTCCTCTTCCTCGATGCTTTAATTCCGGGGCAATGGCACAAAGCTTCGTCCAAAGAGGTGCAGCAGAAGAAAATGCCCTGGCAAAACTTAGCCGGGCAACCGGTA
>JAQUHL010000168.1 GCA_028683635.1 Candidatus Cloacimonadota bacterium | reverse complement strand
GACTGATACTTTTACCAATCCCTCGAGATCGTTAATACTGGAAATCCGGGATGAAGGACTTTCTGCCTGGATGACAATTTGTAAAACCGGTAAACTGGTCGATGAACAGGAAATCCTCGAATTGATCGATGAAGCGGGGATCAAGTATGGCCTGGAAGAAGCGGTACGCTGGATGGAAGATAACGATTTTAAGAAGGATTTTGCCGTTCCTTTTCCTGTTGCATTGTGCAAGACACCAAGCAGGGAAACCAAGCTGAGTTATCATTTCGAGATCGGCAGAGTTTTACCTGATCCCAGGCAAATCTCTCTTGAATATCTGAAAGATATCAGTTATGTGGACGAGGGATTTGTATTAGCCGAGTTTTCCTATAACCTTTTTGACGGGAATAGCTCGATCTACAACGTCTTTGGAGAGATGATCGCCCTGCCAGACGAGCATACAGGAAATCTGGCTCACAAAGCTGGGACGAATACTCATTATGAGGAAGAAACACATCGCTATATTGCCCTGAAAAGTGGTTATCCATACCTGGATAATGATGGGAAAATCTGCGTGCTGGGTAGCATTGCCAGTTGTGAGTTAAGTGCCGGAACTGTGCTAAGGACACCGCTTTCGCTGAATTTGAAGGGAAACCTGGAAGGATGCACCATTATCTCTAAAGGGGATGTCGCTGTGCTTGGAAACGTCTTGCATTCTGAGATCTTCTGCGAAGGAAACCTCATCATCCAGGGGAACATAGAATCTTCATCCGATCCTGGTATTCATTGCCGGGGAGACCTTTCCTGTAACAGCATCCGGGATTCAAGCGTCCTAATCAAGGGGAAACTGATACTGGGTGCCCATGTCGAAAACTCCAATCTGATTGCCGAACAAGGCATTGAGGGAGATCCAGAGCAGTCCTGGGCTCTAAGTGGCAATATCCAGACCTGTGGCAGCATATCTTTGGCATCAGTGGGAACAAGGGATGATAATCAGATCGAGTTGGAGATCACCATCAGTCCCTATTACAAAAGCCTGCTGATGAAAAAGACCAGAGAATTGATTGCTCTTAAACAAGACTCTGAGCAGAACGCAGATGCCATAGACGAGTTGAACTTAGAAATCAGAGATCTGGAATCCAAATTGGACTTGAGTCTGGAAGCCTTCCTCAAAAGGGAACGGGATTATAGGTTCCAGATCAGAGTTTTCCGGGAAGTCTATCCCAAAAGCTTTTTCCGCATCCTCAAACACTCCTACCCTATCAAACGATATCAACCAGGTATTGAACTAAGCGAAGAGGATTGAGATAGTCTTTAAAGTGAAGGGGTTATAATATATAGGGTTTATAATGAAATGACATAATTCAACGGGGTGTGGGGCAGCACCCCATTCATTTATGGATGGTGGGTTGGGCTTGGATTATGTCATTTCAAAGGAAATCTGATATTGGCTGTTATCAAGCCGGAGCTTGTTCCAACTGTTGGCGGATCTTATCCTGCATGAGTTTGAACTTTTCCATTTGTGCTGAGCTAAGTTTTTCTGCTCCTACCATTCTCAAGTTTGCCGGGCTGATCCACTGTCCACCTTGCATCAGACCAAAGTGCAAGTGAGGGCCTGTGGAATATCCTGTGCTTCCGATTCTTCCGATTACCTGACCCTTTTTAACCGCATGACCGGTTCTTACACCCAGGGTGGAGAGATGGGCATATTGAGTGACCATACCACTGGGATGTTTGATCCTGATCTCATTTCCCCAACCTCCATTATAAGATGAAACTGTAACCACCCCATTGGCAACAGAATAGACAGGAGTTCCATAGGAAGCACGATAATCATAACCAGTATGAAATTCCCAGCGTCCGGAAATGGGATTTACCCAGCGTCCAAAGGTCGAAGAGACATGGATATAGCCAAGAGGATAACCAACACCACTGGTACTGCGTGCTTTCCCTTCCTTGTTATAGAGTCCGTTCACGACCGCTCCCTCTTCCTCTTCATAACGGAAGAGCTCATGAAAACCTGTCCTGCTACCTTCGTAGGACACATACAGAATTTTTGCCCTTGGCATTCTCTTACCTTCGAAAATTCTTTCCTCGATGAGAATGCTGAACTTATCCCCGTTGCGGGCGTCCGTCTGGAAATTGATGTCTCCTTCCAGTCCGTTATTGATCTGCTGCTTTTCGTAGGGATGTAATCCCAAGGCTAAGAGGGTGGAATCCAGAGTGTTGTTCAATTCACCATTGATGATTCTGGTTTGAAGGCTTACGGGAAGTAACTCCTTCTCATAACGCAGGGTATCACTTTCGGTTTTGAAATGATGTCGGATGGTGGGCTCCTGGGTAAACATCGCCTTGGTGATTTTTTGGCTGTCTGGATCGAAGATTACCCTAAGCGTATCTCCGGGTTGAAGAGTAGTTACATCTATGTAATTACCAAACTGATAGGAAAATCTGGCGATTTCAGGCAGGGGTATGCCAGATTTTTCCAATATCGAATAGATGGAACCGCCTTCAGGAATGGTGCTTTGCATCCAGGGTTCCTGGGGAACGTTGGGAGTAAGATTTTGCAACGCTTTATCTGATTTGTTTTTAGCACTGAAACAAGTGGGAATTATACTAAAGAGAATTATTAAACCCAGGATCAGAGTGAGGAGGATTGTTTTCCCTAAGTCCATTGGCAATTTCCTTTTGTTGGATTATGGGGATGGTAGTGGATGAGAACGTCCCTCAAGCTTTCTGGGTACTGGTCTATCAACAAAGATTCTACCCTGTCTGCAATACAATGGCCTTCACGAATGGAGATGTTGCCATCCACAGCAATAGTGATGTTGATGCTATAATATGGCCCAAAGCGATGTATGCCAAGTTCTTCAATCTCCAGTACACCCACCACGCTTTTGGAGATTTTGGTAATCTCCTGTTTGAAATCTTCATCGGGATAGGCATCCATCAGATCCGAAGATGAATCCTTGATTATCTCGATGCCTGTCTTTAGGATATAAACAGCTACCAAGGCCCCAGCAGCTGGATCAACCCAGTAGTATCCACTGATGTTCATCACGACTCCAAAAACCACAGCAAGGGCGGCCATAATATCGTTCAAATGGTCATTTGCCAAAGCTCTGATAGTAGGATTTTTGGTTTTCTTCCCAGTTCTTCGGGTGTAGACAAACAGGAAAATCTTCAGGCAAAAGGTGAAAACGGCTATGTATAAGACTGCGATTGAGATGGTGTTTCCAGCTTTTCCGGTGGAGAAATACTCATAGATCTTGTTTATGGATTCCCAAAAAATGGCGACACCAGTAGTGAGGATGAAAGCTCCTACGACAATGGCTGAGATGGATTCCAACTGGCGATGGCCATAGGGGTGTTCATCGTCAGCAGGTTTCCGGGCATGGTGCATGAATATCTTGACTGCAACATAATATATGACGTCAGAAGTGGAGTTTATCCCATCAACCAGGAGAGCCGGACTGTTTCCAAAGATACCGAAAAAAGTCTTAAAGATCGAGAGCAGGATGTTTGATCCTAACCCTAAGTTTATGGTCGTGTTGGTTATTTTATCTCTATCTTTCATTTTAGATCCATAACGTCGAAGACACATTCTTCAGGAAATTCCCGACAAATCCTATCCCTGAACTCCGCTGGATCCTGATATGGTGGAGAAAGCGTCCAGGGATTTAGCGCAATAGCCCGGATTTTAAAGCTTTTCAACGCATAGACCGGATTTGTTTGCAAAAGCTGTTCCAATTGATTATAACTGAGGCTGAGATTGTAAGGATGGGATACAACAATGGTAGCACGTATGGCCTCTAAATAAGCTTGAAGAATTCTGAAGCTGCGTTCACTAAGAGCACCGGGAAAGAAAAGGCTCTGGGGTGGAGGAGCTTTATCGATCAGCTTTATCAGCTCTCTTTCATGTCCCAGAATGCTTTCCAGATGAGTATCGTGCCATAGGCCATTTTCCTGAATTGAGATGCATGACCCCAAAAAGCTACCGTCAGCTGGGTAGAGCTCGATTTTGTTCAGAAGCAGCAGCTTTCTGAGTTCATCCACGATCTGTCCTGTAGAGCCAAAGCTTGCTCCCGCCACAAGATAGATCGAATCGATTTCGGAACTAAGCGCAATGGATTTCCTGTCTATCGAGCCATCGATGAGGATGTTTTGTGCGCCCATGCTGAGCAGCGAATGGGCGCATTCAATTTGTGCACTAACATTGGCAGGGCCAAAAATCTCAGTTTCGAGTTCCTGCAGGGCCTGAGCAATCCATAGTTCTCGATTTCCAGCCTTCCATGGGAGTTTAGCGAGCACAGATATCTTGCTCAAATGCAAATCAAGACTCAGGGTATCACATACAAACAGAGTTCCGGTTCCAAGCTTCACTTCCGGCTTTCTGTGGCCTGAAACGCTGTCATGCCTTTCTCCGTCTCTGCCTGTGCTCATCACACCGAATATCGGGTACGGGTTGGTGCGGATAATGTGATTAAGCAGAGTGGTTTTGCCGGCATTCTTGCACAATCCGACAATCGCCACGATCCTCTGATTTGAGTCTATAACAAGAGGGTTCATCAAACCTTGCGGCGGTTGTTTCTCCCAGTTTCAGAAGGGCCGATTGATACTTTCCTGCCGCGCATCAGAGCCATGATTCCTTCTTCAGATTTTCGTTCGGAGGGGCACTGATCCAGGTATTTGTTTTCATCAAGCTCTCTGTATTCCGGTTCCGTATAGGCAGTGATAAAACCTTCATAATTGCGCAGGATAACCCGTCCAGGCATTTGGGAGATGATATAGTTTGGCATCACGGGGATCTTTCCGCCGCCACCTGGGGCATCGACCACGAAGGTGGGGATGCAAAGACCTGAAGTATGACCGCGCAGGGATTCAATGATTTCTATTCCCTTGGATATTGGAGTTCGAAA
>JAQUHL010000167.1 GCA_028683635.1 Candidatus Cloacimonadota bacterium | reverse complement strand
TCTAGGTTTCCATAGGGCGCGGTTGTGGCAAAAGCATTGTGAGGAGTGGTGGGCGAGGCTTGACCACCCGTCATTCCATAGATGTTATTATTAACCAGGATCACAGTAAGGTCCAGATTTCTGCGGGCTGCATGGATCAGGTGGTT
Organism: Candidatus Cloacimonadota bacterium; assembly: GCA_028683635.1. Classification (GTDB taxonomy): domain Bacteria; phylum Cloacimonadota; class Cloacimonadia; order Cloacimonadales; family Cloacimonadaceae; genus JAQUHL01. The sequence continues at coordinate 4,760 of JAQUHL010000167.1, read as the reverse complement.
TCCACCGATGGCAGTGCAGTCCCCATCACCTGTTACCACGATAACCTTGAGATAGGGCTTATACATCTTGATGCCTGTGGCAAAGGCAATTGCCCGACCATGCAGGGTATGCAGGGTATTGAGATCGATATACACTGGCATTCTGGATGAACAACCGATACCAGAAACCATTACCAGGTCGTTCCTATCGAGTTTCAGCACATCGATAGCCCGGATGATTGCTCCGAGAACGATGCCATTACTGCAACCCGCACACCAAACGTGGGGGAATTTTTTGTCGTGACGGAGGTATTGGTGAATTACTTTTTGAGGGATACTTGCCATGATCAGCTTACCTCCTTGATTTTTCTGAGTATGTCGTTAGGACTGAAGATTGAGCCATTAACCTTTTGCAGGGATATGACTTTGCCATCGCTTTTATCTTTGGTAAGGCGCTGGATTTCGTTTATGAACTGTCCCTGGTTGAGTTCGGGAACGATCACTGTATCCACGTTGCGCAGCATTTTACGCACAGCTTCATCCGGGAAGGGCCAAATGGTAAGCGGCCTGAGCAATCCCACCTTGATTCCTTCATACCTGGCCATGGCAATCGCTGCTTTGGCTGCTCTGGAAACGATTCCTGCCGCAAAGACGGCAATCCTGGCATCATCCATCTTGTGGCTTTCGATCTGTACCAGATCCCTGATATTGTAGGAAATCTTTTTACGTAGCCTTTCCATCATGTCCCCAGCTTCAGTAATCTTATTGGTAGGAAAGCCATGGGCATCATGGGTCAATCCGGTTACGTGGAAGCGATAGCCTTCTCCAAAACTGGCAAGGGGTGAAAGATATTTCTGATTTTCGTCATAGTGCTTATACCAGTGAGGAGGGACTGTAGGTTTTATTCTGGAAATCACGCGTACATTGGCAAGATCCGGCAGACAGACTGCTTCGCGCATGTGTCCCAATACTTCATCGAGGAGGAGGATCACACAGGTGCGGTATTTTTCTGAAAGATTTACCGCCCGGATGGTAAGCTCATAGCTTTCTTTCACACTGTCCGGATACAGCACAATCGCCGGTGAATCACCATGGGAACCCCAGCGGGATTGCATCAGGTCTCCCTGAGCCGGGCTGGTTGGCATTCCAGTGCTGGGACCCATTCTTTGCACGTTTACCACCACGCAGGGCGTCTCCGTGATCTTGGCAAATCCGATTCCTTCCTGCATCAGGGAAAAGCCCGGGCCACTGGTGGCAGTGAGAGCTTTTGCCCCTGCAAGGGATGCGCCGGTAATGGCACAAATACTGGCAATTTCATCCTCCATCTGGATGAAGACGCCATTGCGTTTCGGCAACTCAGCAGAAAGAATTTCGGCAATCTCTGTGGAAGGGGTAATCGGATATCCGGCAAAGAAATCCACACCGGCATCCAAAGCACCATAGGCTACAGCTTCATTGCCTTGCATCAGTACGATCTTGCGTTCCCGTTTCTGTTCGATTTTTTTGATAATTGTCTGTTGGGGAGCTTCGTTCGGTTTATTTTTCTTAGTTTGCATTTTATCCTACCTTTCTTTGGCACCGGTTATGGCAAAATCAGGACACAAACGGTCACAGGTTTCGCAATGAATGCACTTCTCCGGTGCTTCCACATAGGGAGAGCCATCAGCTTTTCTGCCCAAACATCCAGTAGGACAAAAAGCAACGCAGATTCCGCACTTCTTACACCAATTATAATAGATCAGTACAGGGGATTTCTCGTCTCCGGGAGCTTTTATTTCCGTGAGCTCCACTTCCATTTTCTCGAGCGCATCTTCCTCGTGTATGATCATGCCCGATCGGTCTTTTTCGACTTTCTTGGACATTTTTCCTCCACGCTTTGTGTTTTTTTGGACAAGATATTAGATTCTCTTTTTCTTTCAAGGTTTTTTTTGCCCAGGCTGGGAATTATCCCCCACCCAGATGAGGGCTTCCCAGGTCGTCAGCAGCTTTATCTATATGCAAGCAAAGTAATTGCAGGGATAATATCCTAAGACCATTGAATAATGGGTTGTAGGGCGAAGACTTACTCCTTTTAGGGTGGTGGGCGGGAATAGATTTACAAAAAATCAGCCTCACAACCAGCATATTTGGATGTCTGTGTTTCGATAAATCGGGATGTGCAACGGTATTTGAGAATGGTGAACGGTGAATGGTTAGTGGTTTGGAATACCTTAGCCCAACGGGCGGCATATCATAGGCAGGGCGTGGAGCGAAGCGTAACCCCTGTACAAGCGCAACCCGGTTGATTCGAAACAGGAGCCGGATTAATCCGGCTCCTGTTTGCAATTTACTACTTTATATATTGTTATACCTTGGTCTTGAGATACTTACCCAGGCGTTCGCAACCTTCCCGGTTTTTCTCTTCAGTTTCATAGGAGAAATTCAATCTGCAGGTGTTTCTGCCACCGCCGTCACAATAGAAGGAATCTCCTGCCACATAGGCAACATTTGCGTTTTTGATGCAATCCAGCAGCAGAGCATTAAGATCAATCTCCTTGGGTCCCTTGGCCATCAGGAACAGACCTCCTTCCGGTTTTGTCCAGGAGAAGGATTTGGGCATGAACTCTTCGAGCGTTTCCAGCATGACCTTGCGTTTTCCGCGATACATCTCGATGATTTGTTTGATCTTGGGATCAAGATAGCCCTTTTCGATATAGCGGGCTGCAATCCTCTGGGTGAAGGGCGGGGTACAGAGATCTGTGGCTTGCTTGGCGACGACAATCTTATCCAATACATCCGGGTGCCCGACAACCCAGCCTATCCTGAATCCCGGGCAGAAAATCTTGGAAAAGGTTCCCAGCAGGATTACTTGCCCGGTTCCATCGAGTTCATAGATTGTCCTTTGGTGTTCACCCTCATAGCGAAGCTCGCGATAGGGGCTATCCTCCAGAATCAGGACATCATATTTATGCGCCAGGGCGATTATTTCCAGGCGTCTTTTCTCGCTCATGGTAACGCCTGCAGGATTTTGGAAATCAGGGATCAGATAGATGAATTTGGGCTTCTTGCCAAGCGAGCGAAGTTCTTTGAGCTTGTCCTCCATCAGGTTTGGATCCTCCCCCTCATCATCCATGGGAATGCCTATCATGCTGGCGCCATAGGAATTAAAGGCCGATATCCCACCCAGATAGGATGGAAGCCCCATTATCACGGTATCACCACGATTGATGAAAATCTTGGCGATCAGATCCAGCGCTTGCTGAGAAGCCGTGGTAATAATCATGTTATCAATGGAAACATCCATCCCGCCTGCCTTATAGCGATTGACCAATAATGTTCTGAGCAGGGTGTCCCCTTCCGTTGCCCCATATTGTAAGGCAAAGGCGGCTTCGTTTTCCATGACTTCAGCGATTATTTCCTTCAGTTCCTGTACCGGAAAGGTCTGAGGAGCTGGGAAACCTCCCGAGAAAGATATCAATCCCGGTTGTCCCAAAAACTTCAGTAACTCGCGGATTGCCGAACGTTTCATCCCTCTGACGTTTACAGAGAGAATGTCCTTTAGGTCGGTAATCATTTGTGTACCTCCACTGTTTTATTTTTCATATACTAAAACTTTTTTATTGGTTTTCCGCCATTCCTGATAAGCATTCTTGATCTCAAGCTCCCAAATCAACCTTTTGTCCATATCCTCAAAAGTGAGAATATCCATGTGGTGCATCCGGTTTTTTTTCCCCATAAAGCTCTTGCGGGGAAATTCCACTACCAGCGATCCCTCAATGGAAAGAAGGGTAATTTCATTCAAAAACACCCCTTCTGCTATTTCAACAATGGCTCTTGCCTCAACACTCCCCGTCTGAACATCCCTAAAATGAATCTTCATCTGATACTCCACTTTTTGATGTTGTTATACCCTCTTGAAAATTGCTCTGGACGTCAAGTTTTATTTTTTCCCTGGGAAATGTGGGAAGGGGGTTGGGAGGCTGTGAGGTATTGGGATTGTAACGCTTTGACGATATCTGCCTTCACAAAGGACAGACAATAGTATGTCATACAGATGCTAAGCATGCATTCTAAATCTGGCCACTTTCCACTCACCAAGTCACCACTTACCACGATCCACTCACAAAAAACATCCCTCTATATATATTACGTAAGACGTTTAGACGATTTTTACGGAATTTTTTTCATAACTCACCCGGGTATGGACGCTATCTAATTGTATTTATTGCTGTTACAAGCTTGAGTATTATTTATCCTGCCCCACACCTCAGATCCTATCCCCTCCCAAGCCACTATTTAAGACCATTGAATGGGTTGTGGGGCGAAGCCCTACTCCTTTTAGGGTGGTGGGCGGGAATAGATTTACAAACAAAGCCTCACTACCAGCATATTTGGAAGTCTTTATTCCGATAAATCGGGATGTGCAACGGTCTTTGAGAATGGTGAACGGTGAATGGTTAGTGGTTTGGAATACCTTAGCCCAACGGGCGGCATATCATAGGCAGGGCGTGGAGCGAAGCGTAACCCCTGTACAAGCGCAACCACACAACCACCACCCAAGCCCCGTCAGGGGCGACATCACTCCTGCTGCATACCAAACTCCTTGTCCGGATCCCAATGCCTTTTCAACCTCGTCTCACTTTGTGATGACGAGGACGTCACCACCCCAATAGCTTCAGCAAGACCATTGAACTTGCATGAAAAAGGGATCACACAACCGACAATGAAAAATACTTAGCAGAAAACCGCTTACAAAAAAGCTATCGCCATCTACAAGATAGTTGGTGAGAACAAGAGTTATT
>JAQUHL010000166.1 GCA_028683635.1 Candidatus Cloacimonadota bacterium | reverse complement strand
AGAATTACGAGGGTTACTACTTCGTGAACTACTATCGCTTCGAATCTCTCGAGATCAAAAACTTCAAGCGTCAGTTAAATATCAACGAAAACCTGATTCGTTACATGATCATCACCCGTGATGAAAAGAGGAGTAAAAATGGCTGATCTAAGATTACCAAAGCTCAACAAAGTAGTCGTCAGTGGCAGGATTACCAACGATATCGAATTGAAATATACCCCAAAGGGTACTCCTGTTGTTCGTTTCTCCATTGCTGTTGACAAAAGCTACAAAGACGATTCTGGAAACTGGCAGAATCTCGCAAGTTTCATAGATTGCATTGCCTGGAACAAAACAGCGGAAATCCTGAGCAACAATTCCCACAAAGGTTCAGCAGTTATTGTCGAAGGAAGGATTGATTCAAGAACTTATGTGGATTCAAACAACCAGAACCGCAAACAAACCGAAATCATCGCCGATACCATACATAACTTAGAATGGAAACCCAAAACGGAAGGTGAAGCCGATGTCAATAGCGAACCCCCGTTACCCGATGAGGTTCCTGCTCCCGCTACCAATGCAACAAATGATGATGTACCCTTTTAAAGGAAGGAAAATAAATGAATAGCACAGATAGAAAAAAACGCTTTACCCGTAAAAAATACTGTAAGTTTTGCGCTCATAAGGACATCGTGATCGACTACAAGAACATCGATGTAATGAGGCAATTCATTTCAGAAGTTGGGAAAATTGAACCTGCCCGTCTCACGGGTACTTGCGCCAAACACCAAAGAAAGCTTACCACAGAAATCAAGCGTGCCAGGCAAGTAGCTCTGATTCCCTACGTGATCGAATAGTGTTCTTCATAACCTTATTCATTGGTGCAGTTTCTCTGATCTTTCCGTTTATCGCGATCATCGCTCTGATGTTCTTTTGCGGTAAATATGGTGATCAGTGTTTGTCTGCTCCGTTTCGGACTCTGCTTCCAGCCTTCATACTGCCTTTGGTTCTTTTGATCTTACCTAATCGGCAAAGCACCCTGCTTCCGGTCTCGGATGCCTTGTACGGGGTGGGCTTTGTTACCCTGGTCTTCATCAATGGAATCTCCCGCAGGCTCTCGATCAACAATGCTTTCATGACGGCGGCTTTGCTCCTCGTCTTTTATGGCATCTGGAGAATCGAGCTCTATGGAACCCAGTTGGATACGGCAATGGATAATGCTCTTGGAGAAATGAATAATCTCTTTCCCGCAGTGGTGAACTCTGTCGAATTCGAAAAAACAGTGCAGATCATGAAGTTCATGATGCCTTCGATCTGGATAGGAACCCAGGTTTTGGGCTTGTTTATTGGCCTGCTGCTGTTTCAGCGGAAACTCGGGTTACCATTTAAGCTGCAGGAATTTACAGTCTCAAAATACTACAGCCTCGTGATCATAGCTCTCATCCCGTTATACTTCTATGAAAAAGCTCTTCCGATCATGGCAAATGCCCTGTTCGGGCTCAGTACGGTGCTTTTTCTGCAGGGATTGGGAGTGGCGGTAGCCAAAGGTCTGCAGTTGATATCAAATAAACTAATACTCACGGTACTACTGGTCTTTTTGATCTTCAATGTAGTATCCTACCTCATTCTGGTCCTGATCGGTTTTGCAGATCAGTGGCTGAATTTCAGAAAAATTGAAACTGGAGGAACTCCCGCATGAAGGTAATATTACTTCAAAACATAGAAAAAGTTGGTGCCTCAGGTGAAGTCATCAACGTCAAAAAAGGTTATGCCAGGAATTTCTTAATTCCCCGCAAATTAGCCATCTACGCAACTCCCCAAAACATGAAAAAGCTCAGCACCATCAAAACTGTCCTGGCTGAGGAAGAACAAAAGAAGCTGATCGAACTAAAAAACCTTGCCGAAAAAATCGGATCTCTAAACTTGTCCTTTGTCCGCAAGACCGATGAGCAGGATCATATGTTCGGCTCAGTCTCGGAAAGTGATATCATCCATGCTCTGCATGAACAAGGGATCGAGATCCCCAAATCTGCAGTTGTGATGGAGAAGCATTTCAAGGAACTGGGAGAACACAAGGTTCAGATCAGGTTGCATAAGGAAGTCTCAACGGAGTTGAATCTCAATATCGCCAAAGAGCAAGAATAAACTGGGAGGATCCCATGCAAGATAAATGGTTTAGTATCAAGCAGATAATTTCTGCCGTCATTTTCATCGGAATACTGTCCATTACTGGATTGGTTTCCGGAAAAGTGTGGATGATGCCGATCTTTGCACTCTTCTTTGCCATCATTGCCGGCTTGATTATCTTCGTCGGTAAAGGCAAGCAACGTCATTTCGAAGTTGTAAAAACCTCAAACAAAACTGCCCACATGATCTTTGGAGCAATACTGTCACTGGCAGCACTTGTTATTCCCCTGATCATTGTTTGGAGAACAAGCCTGATCCCCGTTCCAGGTCATCTGAGTGTTGGCCTGATGGGGCTTACCTTTTTGTTCACGATTGTTTTTCTCGCCTTTTTGTTTGTGGCAGTGTACTTTCTGGAAAATCCAAAAGCCCAGATGTTACACAAAGTGATTGCCTATGTATTGATTGTTGTTGCATCCGCCATCCCCGGAATCGTGGTTTCCAGCTACAACCGCACCACCAATGGCATCGGTTCTTCATACTACGTGGCATTGATCATTGTCTTTCTTGCCTGGAACGGTTTGCACCTGGTATTCAAACGCGACTGATATACTCCATTATAAACCAGCTGGTTGTCTAAGTATTACATATACTTAGACAACCCTTTTTTTCAGATGTATGGTAACAGTCCGAGGTGAAACTTGAGTTCATGGAAAGCGCTCGATCAATTTACATCCAAGCTTGTATATAGAATAGCATCAGATAAATACCGAAGTTTCGTATTTGTCTATCTGAACTGGGAAAAAGTGGTTGGCGGGCTTCTGGCGGAAAAGTCGTACCCCATAAAGTTTGAAAAGAATGTGCTCTATGTGGCAGTTGCCAATAGTAGTTGGATGCAGGAACTGATTCTGATGAAGATGAGTATCATCAGGAAGTATGAAGTGGAACATTCCACCAAAATCCGGGATATTGTTTTTCTGATCCGGTCCTAATACTGATTCCACTATGCAATGACATAATCTCACCGGGGTGTGGGGCAGCGCTCCACTCATTTATGGGTGGTGGGTTGGGCTGGGATTATGTCATTTCGAAGGAAATCTGATATAAAATGAAACAAAGTTCAGGTATTGCTCTAAAAGGAGAGATGATGAGTAAGATACAAATCGCCCCCTCGATCTTATCGGCAGATTTCGGCATTCTGAAACAGGAAATTGAAGCTCTGGAAGCTGCCCAGGCCGACATCATCCATCTGGATCTGATGGATGGGCACTACGTGCCAAACCTAAGCTTTGGCTTTCCTTTGATCAGCAAAATCAGGGAATTGACCTCCTTACCCCTGGATGCTCACCTGATGGTCACAAACCCTGCCTTCTACATCGATGAACTTGCCAAAATCGGAGTGCAAATGGTATCATTTCATCAGGAAACTGAATACCACAGCCACAGAATGGTACAGCATATCCACGAACTTGGCATGCAGGCTGGAATTGCTCTCAATCCTGCCACCCCTCTGTCCAGCCTGGATGAGATTTTGCCGGAACTGGATTTTGTGTTGATCATGAGTGTAAATCCCGGCTATTCCGGGCAAAGTTTCATATGCTCCAACCTGGACAAAATCCAGCGATTAAGTGCCACGATCCGATCCCGTATACTCTCTATCCAGATCGAAGTGGATGGGGGAGTAAAGGAGAGCAATGCCAAAGAGATTGTTTCATCCGGTGCTGATATCCTCGTCTCGGCATCATATATTTTTTCACATTCCAGTTATTCTGATGCCATCAGGAGTTTAAAAAATGTTTAATTCCTTATCCGACAAACTCGATAAAATCTTCAAATCCCTAAAAGGCAAGGGCTATCTCACCGAACAGAACATCAAGGACAGTATGCGGGAAATCCGTCTTGCCCTGCTGGAAGCGGACGTAAACTTCAAGATCGTCAAAAATTTCATCGCCGAGGTGGAAAAACGCTCCCTGGGTGCAGAGGTGATGAAATCTCTCACACCGGGGCAGCAGATCATAAAGATTGTCCATGAACAGCTCATCAGCCTGATGGATACTGATAACTTTGAGTGTAAGGTCTATAACAACAAACTATCCAAGATCATGCTGGTCGGGTTGCAGGGTTCTGGTAAAACCACTGCCTGTGCCAAGCTTGCTGCGATGTACAGGAAGAAGAACTTAAAGACCATGATGGTTGCCTGCGACGTCTATCGCCCCGCCGCCATCGAACAGCTCAAAGTCCTGGGAAAGCAGATAGATATCCCCGTCGTCTCCACAGATTCCAAAGATGTGATCTCAATTGCCGATACTGCTCTGAGGATCGCAGACAAGGATCTGATCAATCTCCTCATCTTCGATACGGCTGGAAGGCTGCATATCGATGAAACGATGATGGACGAAGTTGCCAGGCTCAAAAAACATATCAAGCCAGATTATATCTTCTTTGTGGCTGATGCGATGACAGGCCAGGACGCCGTCACGGTTGCCAGGGAATTCTATGATAAGCTTTCCTTCGATGGTGTGATCCTTACCAAGCTCGATGGCGATGCCCGTGGTGGTGCGGCTCTTTCCATCAAAGCCGTTACAGAAAGACCCGTTGCTTTTGTAGGTACCGGAGAGAAGATCAGCGATCTGGAGGTCTTCCACCCCGAAAGAATGGCTTCCAGAATCCTGGGAATGGGGGATGTGCTCTCCCTGATCGAAAGAGCCGAGGAAATGTTTGATTCGGAGCAGGAAGCCAAGCTTGCCAGGAAGATGATGACGCACCAGTTTACTCTGAACGACTTCATCTCGCAATTGCAAAGCGTTAAAA
>JAQUHL010000165.1 GCA_028683635.1 Candidatus Cloacimonadota bacterium | reverse complement strand
CACTGCAGATTTCAATGATCTCTATCGTCGGGTCATCACCCGCAACAACCGTCTCAAACAGCTCATCGAAATTCGTGCACCCGAGGTAATCCTACGCAATGAAAAGCGCATGCTTCAGGAAGCAGTCGATGCTTTGATAGATAATTCCAGAAAGCCTCGTCCCGTCCGGGGAAGGGGTAATCGTCCGCTCAAATCCCTTACCGATCAGTTGAAAGGAAAACAAGGTCGCTTCCGCCAGAATCTACTGGGTAAACGCGTGGACTATTCAGGACGTTCGGTGATCACCGTTGGTCCTGAACTCAAGCTTTACCAGTGTGGTCTTCCCAAAGACATGGCTGTTGAGCTCTTCAAACCTTATCTGATCGAGCGTTTGCAAAAGATGGGTGAAGTGGACAAGGTGAAGAATGCCAAGAAATTGATCGAGAAAAAACAGCCGGAAATCTGGTCTATCCTGGAGGACGTGGTAAAGGATTATCCGGTGCTCCTGAACCGTGCACCCACACTGCACCGTCTTGGTATCCAGGCTTTTATGCCGGTACTCACGGATAATAGGGCTATTCAACTGCATCCCATGGTTTGCGTTCCCTTCAATGCAGACTTCGATGGTGACCAGATGGGTGTCTATGTTCCGCTCTCTCAGGAAGCACAGATGGAAGCCAGAGTGCTAATGCTTTCCACTCGCAATCTACTCCTTCCTTCCAACGGAAGGCTGGCGATGGCCGCCAACCAGGATATCGTTTTGGGATGCTATTACCTTACCATGGAAGAAGCTCCCGCTCCAAAGGATATCAGCACTTTGCGCCATTACTATGGCACCGAGGAAGTTATAGCGGCCTATGAAGCAGAAGAACAGCTCTTTTCTGTTAAGGGTGAAATTCATGGGGTAAGAACCATAGACCTGCATACCTGGATCAGAGTAAAGATCGCCCAGAGCTTTATCGTTACCACGGTTGGTAGAGTAATCTTCAACCAGATCATTCCTCAGGAAGTGGGATTCCAAAATATCGCCTATGACAAAGGCAAATTAAACGACCTTGCGATGCTGTGCTTCGACGCTGTTGGCCAGTGGGAAACAGCCAAGATTCTCGATAACCTCAAAGAGCTTGGTTTCCGCTATGCCACTCGGGCCGGGGTAACCTTCAGTTTCGAAGATATCGTGGTACCAAACCGCAAAAATCAGATTATCGATGCTGCTGAACAGGATGTTAAAAAGATATCGAATCTTCACCAGAAGGGTGGAATTACCGAAAACGAGCGCTTTGGCCGTGTCGTTGACCAATGGAAGAAGACCACGGTTAAGGTTACTGATGAGATGATGGAAGAACTTGCTCAAACTCGCAGGGGATTAAACTCCATCTATCTGATGTTCAAATCAGGAGCCCGTGGTAGCAAAGACCAGATCAAACAGTTGGGTGGTATGCGTGGATTGATGGATAAACCCACCAAGATCGGATCTTCCGGTGGTGCGGACGTTATCGAAACCCCGATCAAATCCAACTTCAAAGAGGGACTCACCGTTTTGGAATACTTTATTTCCACCCACGGAGCCAGAAAAGGTCTTGCCGATACCGCACTCAAAACTGCCGATGCCGGGTACCTTACCCGCAGATTGGTTGACGTTGCCCAAAACGCCATAATCACCGAAGATGACTGCGGTACCAACAAAGGTGTGCACATGACCGTCCTCAAAGAGGGGAACGAGATCGTGCAGACCCTTGCCGAAAGAATCCAAGGCAGAACTGCTGCTGATGATATCGTCGATCCTGTTACGGGAAAGATCCTTGTTCATACTGGAGAGGAGATTTCCAATAAACTTGCCAAAACCATCCAGAACCACGGCATAATCAGTGTCTTCGTCCGTTCCGTTCTTACCTGTGAAGCTGATCGTGGAGTCTGTGCCAAATGCTATGGCAGAAACCTTGCCACTCAGAAAGCCGTCAAAATCGGCGATCCAGTTGGTATTATCGCTGCCCAGAGTATTGGCGAGCCCGGAACTCAGCTAACCCTGCGAACCTTCCACATCGGTGGAGCATCCAGTACGGCTACCGAAATGGCTGAAGTGTCTTCCAACCACGATGGTATCGTTCGCTTTGAAAGGATGAATGCAGTCACGAACCCTGAAAACCAGCTCATCTCCGTGAGCCATTTGGGGAAAATCCTTATTCTTGACGAAGCTGATGAATCCAAGATTCTGGAGGAATACAAGGTGGAATATGCGGCGACTATTCACGTCCGGGACGGACAAAAGATCGCCACAGATACCAAAATGCTGAGTTGGGATCCCTTCAATAACCCCTTGATCTCGACAGCACGCGGTAAGCTACATTACCAAAACTTCATCAAAGATATCACTTATAAAGAAGAATACAACGACATTACCTTTGCCAGGGAAATGACCATCATCGAATCCAAAGACCGAAAATTGCAGCCGCAGTTCAGCATCGTTGATGATGATGGCAGCGTAGTTCAGATCCCCTTGCCCAGCGGTCTTTTGATAAGGGTCGAAGATGGAAGTTACGTCCATACTGGTGATATATTGGGCCAAACCTCCCGTATCACCATCAAACAAAGGGATATCACCGGCGGTCTTCCGAGGGTGCAGGATCTCTTTGAAGCACGTGTTCCCAAGGACAAGGCCAAGATCTCCGATATCGATGGGATAGTTACAATTGGTGGTTTGAAGAAGACTGGTCGCGATATCTTCGTAACTCCTCCCAATGGCATATTTGCTCCCTGCGATGGGAAAGTGATCGTTCGCACAAACGATAGTGGCCAGGGAGAAATAATCGTTATTACCGACGATGTCATCACTTCCGAAAAAGACGGTAAGGCAGCCCTCAGCTTTGAAGATGGTAAGAGGATTGTCACCATTGCCAAACGCAATGTCAAACCCACGGTTTATGAAATCCCAGCGCATCTGGATTTGATAGTCTCCGAAAATGAAAGCATCAAAACTGGTGCTCCGCTCTGTGGTAAGATCATTGCCGTTCCTCTCGAGCAAGAAAGCATTGTGGAGACAGGGGATACGATCAAAGAATACCAGGCACTGGCCGGCAGGAAATATACCATTCCGATCGGGAAGAGAATCATTGTTCACCAAGGCGACCATGTGGAAAGTGGAGACGCATTGTCTGATGGCCCGCTGGATCCACACGATATGCTCGTTAAGGGAATTATCGAAGCTCAGATGCTGATCCTGAATGAGATCCAGGAAATCTATCGCAAACAGGGTGTGAAGATAGATGATAAGCACGTTTCCGTCATCATTCGCCAGATGTTCAAGAAAGTGAGAATTCTGGATCCGGGATCGACCTCATTCCTACAGGGTGATATCGTCGATAAGATCGCTGTAGAAAAAGAAAACAGCGAAATGATCAAGTATGATAAGCAGGCTGCTCAGTTCGAACAACTGCTGCTTGGCATCACCAAGACATCCCTGCTCACCGATAGCTGGCTCTCTGCGGCTTCCTTCCAGGAAACTACCAAAATACTTACCAAGGCAGCCATTGAAGGTGGTGTTGATCGCCTTGAGGGTCTCAAGGAAAGCATTATTCTGGGCCACAGAATTCCCGTGGGAACCGGCACCAAATTTTACCATCATCTGCTCAAACAATCAGTAGCCGAAGGTAAGACGGTTGCCCAGATCATCGAAGAATATGCCCATCCGCATGCCAAGGATGCCATCGAGGATATACTTGATTTCTAATAATATTCCGGCATTGTCTTGGTGCCGGCAGTTCAAAAACCAAAGCGGCAAAGCATCACGCTGCCGCATAAATAAATAGTGGAGGTATCAGTGCCAACCATCAATCAACTGATTCGAAAAGGCAGAACTGAGATCGAAAAGAAAAAAAAGACCAGGGCGCTGCAAGGATGTCCGCAAAGGCGCGGAGTATGCACAAGGGTTTACACCACTACGCCCAAAAAACCAAATTCAGCGTTGCGTAAAGTCGCACGTGTCCGTCTCGTCAACGGATTTGAAATCACAGCCTATATTCCCGGTGAAGGACATAACCTGCAGGAGCACTCAATCGTACTCGTTCGTGGCGGTCGTGTAAAAGACCTTCCCGGTGTTCGTTTCCATATCGTTCGCGGTGCTCTCGATTCCGCTGGAGTCGAAAAGCGGACTAATTCACGTTCCAAATATGGAACCAAACGTCCTAAAGTGAAGAAATAGGAGAGGATTGAACCATGCCGAGAAAGAGAAAAGCAATCGTCCGTGAAGTACTACCGGATCCCAAGTTCAACGATGTCGTCCTCACCAAGTTCATGAATTGCCTCATGAAAGAAGGCAAGAAAAGCGTTGCCGAAGGTATTGTTTATGGTGCTTTTGATATCATTGCCGCAAAGACCAAACAGGAGCCCCTCGAAGTCTTCAAAGCTGCCATTAACAACGTACGTCCCCTGGTAAAAGTTGTTTCTCGCCGTGTTGGTGGATCAAACTATCAGATCCCCATGGAAGTGAACGAGAAAAATGGACGCGCCATAGCCTTCCGCTGGTTAATCGGTTACGCCCGTGCCCGCAGCGAACAATCCATGATAGAAAAACTCGCTGCCGAGCTTATCGCTGCCTATAAAAAAGAAGGCGCAAGCATCAAAAAACGTGAAGATACCCACAAGATGGCAGATGCCAATAAAGCCTTTGCCCACCTTCGCTGGTAGTCTCGATTCCATATCCATCCAATATCTTGGGGAGAGATTTGTTCAAAACTCTCCCCAATTTTTTAGAATAATAAGACCATTAAATAATTGGTTGTAGGGCGAAGCCCTATCCCTTTTAGGGTGGTGGGTGGGAATAGATTTACACAAATAATACAGTTTCTACTTTGAAATGACATAATCAAACGGGGCATGGGGCGGAGCCCCATACAATATTGGGTGGTGGGCTGGGCATGGATTATGTCATTTCAAACTAAACACGA
>JAQUHL010000164.1 GCA_028683635.1 Candidatus Cloacimonadota bacterium | reverse complement strand
CTTGATTGATGGCAATCATCTTCCTCACGCAGTATCCCAGAACTGCCTCCCTGTGATCAAAGGAGCTTCCAAGCATGCCTGCATTGCGGCCGCTTCCATCCTGGCCAAGGTGCATAGGGACAGGATTATGTGCGCTCTGCATGAGAAATATCCGGTTTATGGATTTGACAAGCATAAAGGCTATCCAACCAAACATCACCTGTATGCCATTTCCAGTTTTGGGATATGTCCGGAACACCGCGTCTCTTATGCTCCAATAAAGCAAATCTCAATCTGGGAGCTTACAGGAAGCTAATGCCATGATATTAAAAACTATAAAGGGGATTATATGAGTTCAACTCCACGTGGAGAAAGGCTGAATATCACTCTGCTCGGCAACCGAAACTCCGGAAAATCGAGCTTGATAAATGCTCTAACGGGGCAGGAAATTGCCATTGTATCAGATATTCCAGGTACTACAACAGATCCCGTCGATAAAAGATATGAACTGATCCCGATCGGGCCGGTAACCTTCTTTGATACTGCTGGTTTGGATGATGTTGGCGAACTCGGGGCAAAGCGCATAAAAACAACTCTTAAGGTGTTGTACAAAACCGATATCGCCATCTTCGTCAATGATGGAACCCCCTTTACCCAATCCGAATATGATACAATCAAACGCTTGCAGGATATGAAGATACCCTTTGTGGTATTTTTTAACAAGGCAGACTTGAGACAGGCAGACATAGCCAATGTAGCTTATTGTACCGAGCATAAGATCTCCAGCTTGATTGTTTCAGCCTTTTCTCACCTGAATATTGACGAGGCAAAACAACTCCTGATCGAGTTCGCTCCCCAACATTTGAAAGAAAACCGCGTGCTGGTAGGTGATTTGATCAGTATGCACGATACCGTCATCCTGGTTACTCCAATAGATCTTTCTGCCCCCAAGGGAAGATTGATCCTTCCCCAGGTTCAGGCACTAAGAGACTTGTTGGATTACCACGCTGTGGTTCTCGTGGTGCAGGAAAGCGAACTGTCAGCCGCCCTTGCCAGCCTGAAAGACGCTCCCAAGCTCGTGGTAACGGATTCGCAAGTAGTATTGGAAGTTTGGAAAACCCTGCCCGAGGATGTGAACTTAACTACCTTTTCCATCCTTTTTGCCAGGTATAAAGGCGAACTGGATATTCTCGTGGAGGGGATACGACAGATTGATGAACTGGCCGATGGAGACAAGATCCTGATTGCAGAGGCCTGTTCCCATCATGTGGAATCTGATGATATTGGCAGATTCAAAATCCCAAATTGGCTTAAGAAATACACCGGTAAAGACCTCAGCTTTGAGGTTTATGCTGGACACGACTTTCCCGAAAACCTCGAGGATTATGCCCTGATAATTCACTGTGGAGCCTGCATGTTAAATCAAATGGAAACCTCCAGACGTATCCTCGAAGCTCAGCGCCGGGGTGTACCAATCACAAATTATGGACTTACCATATCAAAATCCCAGGGTGTTTTTGAAAGAGCAATAGCCCCCTTACTCGACAGGAAGGACACCCGGTAAGTGTAAACGAACCATCGATAGTAAGATAAAAGGAGAATATGATGTATAAAGTAGCAGTTGCTCAGTATGCACCCAGGCTCAAAGTGGTGGATTACAACTTGAAGAAAATGTTGGCAGTCCTTTCGGATATTGAGACAGATCTCATCGTTTTTCCGGAACTTGCCACTACTGGTTATGTCTTTTACTCGAAAGAAGAAGTGCTATCTATCAGTGAATCAATACCAGATGGTATGGTTTTTAATATTCTTTTGAAAATTGCCGCGGTTAAAGAGATGTCCATTGTCTATGGTTTTGCTGAGAAAGCGGGAGATAAAGTCTTCAATTCCTCAGTCCTACTCAATCCTGATGGAACTTACCATGTGTATCGAAAGATCCATCTCTTCAAAAACGAAAAGCGCTACTTCTCACCTGGTGACAAGCCTTTTACAGTGTGCAAAGCAAAATCTGGAGTGAAGGTAGGGATGATGATTTGTTTTGACTGGCAGTTTCCAGAAGCAGCCAGAAGCCTTGCCCTGCAAGGAACTCAGATCATCTGCCATCCCTCCAATCTGGTGTTGCCATGGTGTCAGCAAGCCATGCTTACCCGATCTTTGGAAAATAGAATCTATTCCATAACCTCAAACCGCGTGGGAGAGGAACGCAACGGGAATTTGTGCGAAAAGTTCACCGGTATGAGCCAGATTGTTGGCACAAAAGGCGAAGTACTGAAGCGCTTGTCTGATGATTGTGAAGAATATGCCATCTGCGATATAGATCCTGATCTTGCTTTAAACAAGCAAGTTACAGAGTTAAACAATGCCTTTGACGATCGCAGGCCAGAGCTCTATAACTTGGGCTAAAAACATTCTTAAGAGCAATGTGCTTATTTTGCGCTTGACGAAATTGGCTCGGATTTTTTGTGAAACGCATGAATAATAGCGACAGAAGGTTTAATGAGTAAGGATCAGGAGCTACTTTTTCAGGAAGTAAAGCGCTTAAGAGCAGAGATTGATAAGCATAATCTGCTCTATTACGAGCTTAATAATCCTATCCTGAGTGACTATGAGTATGACCTTTTAGTTAAGCAGTTAGAGGAGTTGGAACTAAAGCTTGGTATAGGAGAGCAAAACAATTCACCGCTAATGAAGGTAGGCAGTGATTTGGGCAGTGGAGGAAAGACCATCCCCCACAAACTGAGAATGTTTTCCCTCGACAACGCCTATTCTATGGAGGAAACAAGCTCTTTTATCAACAAGATAGCCCAAAGCATCGGATACCGTCCAGAGTTTTGTCTGGAATACAAAATCGATGGATTCAGCCTTAATTTGTTCTATGATAAAGGACTACTGCGCTATGCCACCACCCGTGGCGACGGTGTGCAAGGCGAAGACATTACAAGCAATGTTATGATCCTTCCCGATATCCCTCATAAGATTCACCATCAGGAAGCCATTGAGATCCGGGGAGAAATCTATATTTCCAAGGACGACTTTCGCACACTGAATGACGAACGGCTCAAAAATGGAGAAAAGCTCTTCTCTAACCCGCGAAACGCTGCCGCTGGATCAATCAAACTCAAAGATCCCCAACAAGTAAAAGAGCGCTCACTCAAAGCAATTCTCTATGCCATTGGCTATTCGGAGACGATGATTAGTTCCACTCAAAGCGGAATCCTAAGTTTTTTACAGGCTCAGGGTTTTCCCACTTCCAGGGACTATGTAATTCTATCTGATATAGATAAAATAACAGATCACTGCATCACTTCCATAGATAGACATGGTTTATTACCTTATGAAGTTGATGGTATTGTTATCAAAATAAATGATTTATCTCTGCAACAAGAATTGGGATGGACCTCTAAAAGCCCCAAATGGGCCATTGCATTCAAGTTTCCCCCGGAAATTAAAGAAACCACTCTGCTCGACGTTCAATTCCAGATCGGCAGGACTGGAGCCATTACTCCTGTGGCAATTCTAGAGCCCGTCCATATCTCGGGAAGCATTGTATCGAGGTGTACGCTTCACAACGAAGACGAGATCGGGCGTTTGGATATTCATTATCGGGATACGGTGCGCATCATCAAATCCGGTGAGATAATCCCCAAAATATTGGATGTAAATAAGGATGCCAGACCCTTCGATGCCCGGCCTGTGACCTTCATAGCGTCCTGTCCATCCTGTTCGAGTCCCCTGTACAAAACTGAAGAGGGATCTATCACCTATTGTGCTAATCCCGGGTGCCCGGCTCAACTACTTAGACGACTGGAACATTTCACCTCCAAAGATGCAATGGATGTTTCCGGTTTGGGAGAAAGTATCCTCTTTAGATTCATCGAGGAAGGCTTACTTTCTTCCATACCAGATATCTACCGCCTCGATTACGCCCGGATTGCCAAGCTGGAACGACTGGGAGAAAAAACTGCCTCAAACCTGAGAGCAGCCATCGATGATTCCAAAACCAGAGATTTTTCCAGAGTTCTTTTCGCATTGGGAATCAGGTTTGTGGGGAGCCGAACTGCTGAGCTACTGGCAGATAATTACAAGGACATCGATTCACTCAGGGAAGCCAGCTTCGATGCCCTCACTGCTATCCCTGAAATCGGGGATAAGAGCGCCCATTCAATCAGGGACTTTTTCCAAAATTCACAAAATCTCCAGCTTATAGACGAACTGAAAACCCTGGGAATAAACTTCAAAACCCAAAAGGTATATACTTCTCTGAGCCTGCAGGGAATGAGCTTCCTGATCACAGGAAGCCTTTCCAGTCTCAGCCGTACTGAGGCAGAAAGCCTGATCAAGAGCCATGGAGGAACGATCCTCTCTTCAGTTAGCAAGAACCTGGATTATCTGGTCCTGGGAGAAAAGCCTGGTTCCAAACTTGCCAAGGCTGAAAAGCTGGGAACCGTGATGATAATCAGCGAGCAGGATTTGCTCGGGATGGTGGGTAACTCATGATCTTCAAACGTTATATCTTGAGAGAGCACATCTCCCCCTTCCTGGTATCGCTTTTGGTCGTGACCTTTATCCTCCTGATCGACCGGGTCGTGGACCTGCTAAATATAATTATCGAGAAGAAGCTGGATGTATATACAGTGTTCCAGGTCTTTGGTCTTTCCCTGCCCTTTATGCTGGCCCTATCCATTCCCATGGCTGTGTTGGTAGCAACCATTCTGGCTTTTGGGCGCATGACGGTCGACAGGGAAATGATTGCCATGAAATCGAGCGGGATAAACGTCTATTGCATGATAGGCCCCTTAATGATGGCCGCCCTGGCTCTTACAGGACTCATGGTCTATTTCAATCATTATTACCTCCCGGAATCAAATCACAAACTTAAAAATCTGATGGTCAAGATTGCCTACTATAAACCGATGACAATAATCAAGCCCAACGAATTCAATACTATTATGGAC
>JAQUHL010000163.1 GCA_028683635.1 Candidatus Cloacimonadota bacterium | reverse complement strand
GCATATATGCCAAAGTTATCCTGCCAGGAGATCAGAATACCACGAATGATCAATCTCCCAGCCTGAATGTCCTCGTTATGGGGGCTGGAGCTCTGGTGGTATCAATTGGGGATGGGACATCGGTAAATACCATCACCGGCTACCCCACGCCCTATGGGACCTATTACAAAAACTTCCACCAGCAGTATCTTTATACTGCGGCAGAATTGACAACCGCCGGTGCGTCAGCAGGTTTGATCACTGCCCTGGCCTTCAACGTGCAAAACGTGAACAATTGTTCCCCCATGCCGAACTACACTATGAAAATCAAGCACACCACCCAGACCACTCTCACCACCACATTCGAGGTCGGAGATTACCAGCAGGTGTGGTTTCAAAATGATTTCGTACCCGTAGGGGGCTGGAATACTCATCCCTTTACCACACCATTTGTTTGGGATGGAGTCTCGAATATCCTGGTGGATATCATCACAACCCTGATACCTGGCGCTTATACCCAAAACGCCCAGGTATATTACACGGCGACCACGGGTACAAATACCTCTCTGCGCTATCAAAGCGATTCTGCCGATGCTGCGGGGTCCTTAACGGGAACGACATCCGTCAACCGTGCCAACATCAGGTTCACCCTTAATATGGACGGAACAGGATCTCTGGAAGGAATCGTTACTTCGGGGGGAAATCCCGTCGATGGTGTCCTGATCAATATCAACGATACCGTGTTCCAACAGACAACGGACGCTACAGGGCACTATCAATTCCCCTTCCTCCAACCCGGCAACTATACCATTACCGCTTCCAAGCTGGGCTATGAAACTCAGACCCTACCTGCCGTGATAGTCGCGGATCAGGCGACAACCCTGAACATCAATCTGATTGCTTCCTCAGTTGTGAACGTAACCGGAACTGTCGTGGGGAGTGATAGTCCCACAGTGGGTCTCCCTGATGCCACAATCCTCCTGGAAGGAGTGCTTGAGTATTCTGCCACCACCAATGCCCACGGACAGTTTACGGTTACAGGAGTCCTCTCTGGAAATGCTTACAACTATACCATCACCCGGGCTGGATACCAACCGGGAGTGGGGACAATAACGGTCGGGGCCGGTAATTACAACATGGGAACTGTGATTTTGAATGAACTGACCCTTCCACCGGTACAGGTCCTGGCAGAGCTCAACCCACCTGAAACTGCCATTACCCTCACCTGGCGTCCTCCAGGATCCACAGGTGGAGCTGAGGATGAAGATTTTGAGCTCAGTAATGGAGAATGGGTTCCCTCATCAAACTGGACTAATCCACTTGGAGACTGGGAATGGACTGATGAATATGATATCGCAGACTGGTCTCCGGTTTATACAGGAACAAGCGTCATTCCACCCCCAACGGCTCACTCTGGAACAGGTATGTGGGGAACCAAAATCAATACGAACTACACCAATTCTGGTGGTTTCAGTTACCTTACCAAGACCATAGATTTCACAGGTTTTACCAATACAACGATGAGATTCTGGAGCTGGGAAAACCTCTTTGGCGATTGGGATTATGCCCAGGTCAGAGTCAATGGCACTCTCGTCTGGGGCCCATCCTGGGACTACACAGGAACCCAATGGCGGGAGAGAATCATCAATCTTTCAGCTTTTGACGGTATGGCGGATGTAACGGTCGTCTTTGAGATGTTTGCCACGACAACTGTGAATTATGCCGGTTGGTATATTGATGACTTGTTCATCGGTTCCGGGGATGCCATTGCTCAAACAAGTCCTGCGTCCATAATGCCAGCCCATCTACGCACCTTAAATGAATCTGAAGCGGCTGTAATTGCAGAAAACCTGGCTCAAAAAGCTCCCCAACCCACCCTGCGGTCAGCAGCTCAGGCATATAGCAACTCTTCGAGACTTCCTGTCGGCTACAAGGTCTGGCGTTTGCTCCAGGGAAATGAACAGAATGAAGCCACCTGGACACTACTGACCCCTACCGTTATTATTGATACCTTCTTCGTGATGCAAGGCTGGCAAGGTATTCCCGATGGCCATTACCGCTGGGCAGTCAAGACTGTCTATACAAACGATGTCCTTTCCAACCCGGCTTTCTCAAATATGATCCGCAAGCGTCCCAACGATCTCTCTGCGCTATCCATAAATGGTAGCACAACACCATCAGTTGGTATCCTGAACACTTATAACATCACGATCAAAAACACCGGAACCGCTGCGCAAACAGCAGGTGCCTATTCCGTGAAACTGATGAGTGGCACCACAGAACTCGGTACAACCACAGGTCCCGCCCTGGCTGTGGACGAAGAGGCAATTGTGGCCGTAACCTGGACTCCTGCCACCCCCGGACCCATGGCTCTCTTTGGCAAAACCGTCCATGCCGGTGATACTGACCCCACAAATGACTCTTCACCTGAGCTCAATATCAGCGTGCTGCCTGCGGGTGTGATTGCCGGGACAGTGGGTGGAGGAAACCCAACCGATGGAAAGCCCTTTGAATTTCTGAATAACAACAGCCTCTACCAGTGCCTCTACTATCCATCAGAACTTGGAAGATTCGGAAACATCACCGCCCTCAGTTTCTATAATAATTTCACCACAAACTTCGTAAACAAACCCATCAAAATCTGGCTGGGTACAACCCAACTGAACGACCTCTCCGGGGGTTGGATTCTGCCTGCCACCAACCTGACTCTGGTTTATGATGGAACTGCAAACTTCCCAAGCGGTGCAAACACGATTACAATTCCCCTACAGACCCAGTTCCAATATACCTCAGGTAACCTGGTGCTCTATGCCAACCGTCCAATGGATACAACCATCGGAGTGGCCGCGGATGATTTCCTGGTACAAACTGTGGGATCAAACCGTGCTCGAAAACTAAGTTCGAATACGGTAACTTATGATCCAGAATCACCTTCAGCTACAGGAACTCTATCCGGTCAGTTCCCCAAAGCCACTTTCCACATGACTTCCATCGGGACTACACCGCTATATGCAGTGACGCCCTCTGGCAGGAATTTTGGCACAGTTCTGATCGAAAGTGTAAACAACCAGACCTTCACCGTGACAAACGCCGGTGGAGCACCCTTAACGGTCAGTACCATCTCAATTTCAGGATCGCCTCATTTTACATTACAGGATATGCCCACTCTCCCTGCAAGCCTGGAATTTGGTGAAGCCATCACCTTTTTGGGCAGGTACAATCCCACAGCAGAGGGAACCCACGCTGCTACCATTACAATCAACGATAATATGACCAGGTTACCTCATAACATCGAACTCAATGGTACCTGTATCGATACTCAGATCAATACTCTGCCATATGTACAGAACTTTGATACCGTTACCACTCCCAACCTTCCTCCGGATTGGAACAGCTATGTGCAGGCAACCGTTACCACGGCCTATGTCCAAACCTATACCACAACTCCTCACAGCACTCCGAATACAGCCGGATTGGCAAATAGCTCGGATGCAAATGCAACCTTGCTCCTGATTGCCCCTCCCTATGCAAATACCATACCCACCAATACCACCAGGGTAAAATTCTGGGGTCGCAGCAGCAGTGCCAACTATACCGTGATGGTTGGTGTAATGACGGATTATCAGGATCCTGCCACCTTTACCAGTGTGCAGACTATCGCACTTACAACGACATGGACGGAATATGTGGTGACCTTTGCAGGTTATACCGGAACTGGTAGAACTGTAGCCTTTAAGCATGGGCTTGGAGGAACTACCAGGACTATTTATATCGACGATGTGATGTTGGAGGTAATTCCTCAAAACGATCTCGCAGCCCTCTCTATCCTGGGAAATTCCACTCCAACCGTTGGAATTCCCTCAAACTATACAGTAAACGTCTTCAACTGGGGATCCAATCCCCAAACCACTTACCAGGTTAAGCTCTTCAAGGAAGGTGATGTGGAAGTCGGCAGTGTTGACGGACCAACCATCAACCCTGGAATAACTCAGGGAGTGGTGGTTCCCTGGACACCCGATACCCAGGGAGCTACAAGCATCTATGGGAAAGTGGTTCTTACAGGAGATCAGAATAATCTGAACGATCAGACCTCGAACATGGGGGTATTTGTTCAACCTCCTGGAACTCTCGCATTTACTGTGGGGGTGGGAGATCAAACTGCCAGAATCCCGCTGGATATGTTCTACAAAAACTCAATGCACCAATACATCATCTATCCAGCGGAGATTGGGAATACAATCGGCCAGATCTTTGGTATCAGTCTCTACAACCAGTTTACCCAGGATCTGAACCTGCCCATCAAGGTCTGGATTGGAACTACCACCCAAACCGATTTGAGTGCGGGCTGGATTCCAGTCACCAACCATAGCTTGGTTTATGATGCCAATCTGCAATTCCCTACGGGTGAAAACACACTCACCATTACCTTTAACGCACCCTATTTATATTTAACTGGAGAGAATCTGGTGATCACTTTCAATCGCCCGATGGACACCCAGTATTACAGTTCCACAAACTACTTCAAAGCCCAAACCGGTACTGAACTCAGAGCCCGTAATATCTATTCAGATTCAACTACCTACGATCCCGCAAATCCTCCGACTACCGGTGGAACCAATTCTGCTCAATTTCCCAAAACCACCCTGCTAATCATTCCCGGAGGCGTTGGTCACTTGAATGGAACGGTACTGGGAGTAGGTAACCAACCTCTGGAAGGAGTTCATGTCCAGCTTGCTCCCGGAGGCTATCAAACTACTACCAATGCCCAGGGTCAGTATCAGATCATGAATATCCTGCCCAATGACTATGCTGTTACCTTCAGCAGATGGGGATATCTGGATAGCGTCCAAAACGTCACTATCGAAGAAGACGAAACCGAAACCCTGAACGTGACCATGACCCAGATGCCGACTGTCTCTGTGACAGGAACCATCAATGCTTCCGATACCGGAGCAGGGATCAACGGCGCTGGTATCCATCTGGTGGGTTA
>JAQUHL010000162.1:1069-5079 GCA_028683635.1 Candidatus Cloacimonadota bacterium | reverse complement strand
TCAAGGTATGTAAATCCTATATAATCGAATGCATTACGGCAAGCAATTTATTTTGGGGTGGATATATTCACACCAGCAAGACCATTGAATAATGGGTTGAAGGGCGAAGCCCTACTCCTTTTAGGGTGGTGGGCGGGAATAAATTTACATAAATAAGCCTCACAACCAGCATATTTGGAAGTCTGTGTTTCGATAAATCGGGATGTGCAACGGTCTTACTATCTCTGATGATGCTCCTGATTATGCTGAGTTTTGTCATATTCTAGAAGGGAAGAGGTGGCAAACAAGGAGCAAGCTCTGGTTTAGAGCTTAAGAGGCTCTGGTGAGGGTAGGGAGCTATGAGCTTCTCCAGCAGCATCCGGGAACTGGAAACTGCCGAGATTGATGGTTTCCGTCTCCGAAGGTAGGTGAGTGAAGTATTTGCTATAAATCACTTTGAGCATTCTTCCATCGGTTTGGAGGAGGTTCACATCTGTCATCTCGAAAAGCAAATCTATCTTGCCATTGGCGGGGATGTGTTGAAAATCAAAATCCAGAGTCTGAAGGAAACCTTTGCTTTTATCGAACAAGCCAAGGATGAAGAATCCTTTTACATCGACATCGAGATTATTGGTAAGGGTAACATACACATCTGCCGGGTGGGCAACGTTATATAGTTCATATAGGAAATACTCGTCCTCGGAGACGGGGATGACGGTTATGTCAGAATCGAGATTGAAAGTATCCTCATCCAGCCATTTTCCTGAGTAGGAGCGGGCAGATCGGAAGCCTCCCCAGTATTCCAGGGTTCGGGCTTCGTATCTATCCAATCCGGGATCGTTTACATGATAGGAGGACGCTTTGTTGGACGGGCCATCCTGCTTGAAGACCAATACCCAATGGCTATACCGTCCTCTAACTTTGACAATCACCTTGTTTCCTTTGGCAAGCTCGGAACTGAGGAAATCCCAGTCGTTGAGCCGGGTGGATTGAGCTTCGAGTTCCAAGCCGGAACCCTGGCCGTCAATCTGGCCTGGAATCTGCCAGCGCATGCTGTTTCCATAGTAACCGCCATTTAGCTTGAGCCATTTGTTGAGCTGGGCAGGGGTCATCTGGGGATTGGAAGCCTCGGCATTGAGCAGCATGGACAGGCAACTCAGTACACAGCCGCTACGCTCGATCGAAGAACCTCCTCCCAAGCGCTCACTTCTCCAACGGGCATCATTCTGCGAGTACCAGGTAAGGGGGATGGCATAAGCTATGCTCAATATCAATAAGCATAGGACAAGACTAATATATTTATTCATAGGCAAATACACGTAATAGATTGTTATCCAATGCGATAACTAACGAAACCAAAGACTTTGCCTAACCAATACTGTCAAATGTTTTCTGTCAAAAAGGTTTGTGAGGTGGCTCAGATGTCTCCACCAAATCAAAATATTTGGGCAGTCTTCTATACACCCGGTAATTGTGCCAGACTACATAAGCAAAGATCAGGTTGGCAATCGAAAGGACGATATTGATGGTGAGGGGCTCCCAGGCTGCGTAATAACTGATGCATAGGATCAAACCAAAGAGCAACAGGGTCTTAAAGACGATAATTCCATCAGGAATCTGGAGCTTTTTGAAGAACCACCGGGCAATGGGGTTTTTTTCTCTTTCATAGTGGGATGGTTTGAGAACCAGATAGGTGGAGTGTCCATCCAGAGCATTGAGCAGGATGAAGGCCAGGGTTTGGACGAATGTAAAATAGGGATTCAGGTAGAGATTGATCAGCCAGTGTAGCATAGCTTCCTCCAAAGCTTAGTTATTGCGAGTCGCGAGCCTATGTAAGTCCTTGAGCTGGGAGATTAAAAGACCCCCAATGGTAAGCATCAGCCCAATACTTGTAATAAAGGTAACTTTATGTCCCAATATCAGATAGGCAAGAATGACGGTAAAGACGGGAATAAGATTGGTAAATACATTGGATTTGATAACTCCCAGTTTTCGGATTACGCCTGTATAGAGCATAAAGGCTCCCACCGAGGCACAGATGCTCATGGCGGAGATGGTGATGAGTCCTTTTGCCGAGTGCTGCATAACCATAAAAGACTTGAGGTGCATGAAGGCAAAAAGTGGCAGGAACAAGAGCATGCCCAGAAAACTTTGCCAGGCAACGATGGTGAGGGTGGAATACTTCAGAGTCAGGTTGCGGACGCTAATCCCATAGAACATTCCTCCCAGGACGGCAATCATGAGATACACCACTCCGGTAAGGGTTGCTTTCAGATCCGGGCTTTCAAAGCTGAGGATGGCCACGCCCGAGAAAGAGACTATCAGTCCCACCACGATGAAGGCTGTAATTTTCTCCCGTAGGAAGAACCATGCTCCCAGGGCTGAGACCAGGGGGATTGTGGAGATAACCAGAGATCCGAAGGTGGGGGAAACATACTGCATACCATTGGCTTCGCCGATGAAATAGCAAAATGGTTCACAGAAAGCAACCAGCAGGATGTGCCAGAAATCCCTGGCTTTGAGCCTTTCCTTGTATCTGGAAAAAAAGATGATTCCAAAGAGGATGAGGGTAGCCAGCAAAAGCCTGAGAAAGACAATTTCGATGGGTTTGTAGGAAACGAGGGCGATCTTGATCCAGACAAAGGTGATTGCCCACAAAAACATTGCAAAAGAGGCTTGCAGATAGATGCCCAGATTCTTCATACAGACAGGTGTTCGCCTGATTAAATCCAAATGCCCAGCATAGCCGGGCATTGAATCTATATATAAGTGATTGGCGTCTTATTAGTTTTCCATCGGTACGACAGATACGTATTTTCTGCCTTCTCTCTTGGTTACGAATTTCACATAACCATCAATCAGACTGAAAATAGTAAAGTCACGCCCGATACCAACGTTATCGCCAACGTGGAATTTGGTGCCTTTCTGGCGGATGATGATTGCACCAGCCTGGACAAATTCGCTGCCATGCTTCTTAACGCCTCTGTATTTGGGATTGCTATCCCGTCCGTTACGGCTGCTTCCAACACCTTTTTTATGTGCCATTCTTTACCTCTCAGATCCTGATCTCGGATACTTTGATATTGGTGAATTGCTCGCGGAAACCTTTCTTTACCCGGTATCCTTTGCGGCGCTTCTTGTGGAATATGATTACTTTCTTGCCTTTGGCATGGTCGAGAACTTCTGCGACCACTTTAGCGCCTTCGACTACGGGATTGCCGACCAGCACTTCGTCGTCCTTACGGACCAAAAGTACGTTGTCAAACTCCAGAGTCTGACCCGGCTCCACCGTATTCAGCAGGGGAACGCGAAGAATTGCGTTAGCTTCAGCCCTGAACTGAAATCCTTTAATTTCAACGATGGCGTACATTCTATCTCCTTAGATTTATATACCAGTACAAAACGCAGTTAGCAACAGCCAAGGGCTAAATCTAACTGCAAAATTCGTTTAATTTACCCAAACATTTGTTGGCGGGTATTCTGTCAAGCGTTAAATTTGGAGGTGATCTCTTCCATATTCGGGAGTTTGAAGACCTTGAACTGATCGACTTGGGTTTCGGGATCTCCGATAAAATCAAGCTGGTCTTTGTAGACCTCGAACATCTTGCCCTGCTGTTTGATGTGATCATATAGCTCGGGATGTACGTTGATGCGAAGCGAGATATTCTGGATGAAGTATTCTGCCCTGCTCAGCCAGCGGTAAATGCGCATAATGATGGCATCCTTGGAGATGACTCTGCCACTGCCGTTGCAGCAGGGGCAGGTATCCGAGTAATTGGCTATCAGAGTGGCACGCATGCGTTTGCGTGTTACTTCCACCAATCCCAGGCTGGTAAAGGGATAGACCTTGTTTTTGGCACGATCCCGGCGCAATCCCTTTTGCAGCAGTTCCAAAACCTCATGTTTGTTGCTTTCCTCCATCATGTCGATGAAATCCACCACGATCACCCCACTTAAGTCTCTAAGCCTGATCTGCCTGGCAATTTCAGCAGCAGCTTCCATATTGGTCTTCTTGACTGTGGCTTCGTAAT
>JAQUHL010000162.1:0-1059 GCA_028683635.1 Candidatus Cloacimonadota bacterium | reverse complement strand
TCTTCCCCGTGAAACTTCCGGTATTGATATCGATGGCAACCAGGGCTTCTGTCTGCTCAATCTTGATGTTTCCCCCACTGGGCAGATAAACGCGGGAGTGGAACACTGTCTCGATCTTTTTCTCAATTCCCCAGGCATCGAAGATTGGGGAATCTTCTTTGTAAACTTCGATTCGGTTGATGAGTTCAGGAGCGATATCCTCCAATTGAGAGATAATACGCTTGGCAAAAGCCTTGTCGTCGATAACGAGCTTATCCACATGTTCACCAAAGAGGTCACGGATCAGGTAGTTTTCCAGAGCGTTCTCTTCAAAAACGCAGATCGGGGGTTTGGCATGCTTGATCTGTTTCTCGATCAAGCGCCAGGTTTTGTAAAGGGCGTTGTATTCGTTTTTGAACTCGTCTTCTTCGCAATGCTCTGCTTCGGTTCGAACGATCAGACCAACGTTTTTGTGTTTTACTTCATTGAGCAGGTTTCTAATCCGGGAACGCTCGTTGGGAGCGGAGATTTTGCGGGAGATGGCGATTTTATTCTTGTTGGGGAAAAGCACGAGATACTTACCGGGGATAGAGATCTGGCCTGTTAAACGGGCACCTTTGGAACCAATGGGACCCTTGTGAACCTGGACGACTATCTCCTGCCCGGGCTTTAAAAGATTGCCGATCTGGGAGGAATCCGAGGGGTTAAGTTTAGGACGGGATTTTTCGTGCTCGTAAATCTCCAGGAAATCGAGTACGATATCTGAATAATGCAGGAAGGCAGTGCGCTCCAAACCGATTTCGATGAAGGCTGCACCCATGCCGGGCAGGACATCCTTGACGGTGCCTTTGTAGATATTGCCGACGGGGTTTTGATGGTCCTTTTTCTCGACAAAGAGCTCCACCAGCCGGTTGTCTTCCAGCACGGCGACCCTCTTTTCCAGAGGGTGGACGTTGATAATGATTTCTGTTACAATGTTTTCTTTTTTCATGTTATTCCAGAGTGAATGGCATCAGGTAGAGCCATTCATTGACTATCATCCTCTCTTTTACCAGTTCGAGGGCTTGTTCGGGGCTAAGC
>JAQUHL010000161.1 GCA_028683635.1 Candidatus Cloacimonadota bacterium | reverse complement strand
CCGGATCTCTGATCAGCAACTTATGGTCATCGGCATCCTGAAGGAAAAGGTCTTCCTGCGCAAGGGGAGCAAGAAAGATTTTGGTGAAAACGCTTTGGAATATATGAACAAAAGAGCTTATCTGCCGATTTCGACCATGATGCACAAGATCTCCCCTGCCAGCAAAATCGAAAGCATCGAGATCAAAACCTATAGCCCAGACCAAAGCAGGAGCTTGAGAATCAAGGTGGAAAACCTGATTCTCAACCTCAAACAGGGCAAGAAAATCTTCGAAGTCCGCTCAGCCCAGGAACAGATGGATGCCATGAAGCAAAATTCTCTGATCTTCACCGCCATCTTCATCTTGATCTCCGTTATCTCCCTTTTGGTGGGAGGAATCGTGATTATGAACATCATGCTGGCTTCCGTGAAAGAACGAACCAGGGAGATTGGGGTTCGGCTGGCAATCGGTGCCCGCCGCCTGGATATCTTCCTCCAGTTCCTGGTACAAACTGTACTGATCACGTCGCTGGGGGGTGTGTTTGGGATAGTTATCGGATTTCTGATGCTGGGCTTTGTATCGGATTATCTGGAAGTGACGGTCATCGCCTCGGTGGGAATGATCTGGACAGCCCTGTTCGTATCTGTGGGAGTAGGGCTTCTTTTTGGTATTGCTCCTGCCATCCGGGCCGGCAATATGGACCCGGTAATCGCATTGAGGGAGGATTAAAAAATGAAAAGAGTAGTTAAGAACTCCCAAGGACTGGTAAAAAAACTGCTGCACTTTGGTTATAACTATTTTGGGATCTTTTTCCACGATCTGTTCAAGTTTTTCAAGCTGCTGGGCAGACCACACATGCGAAAGATAGTATGGAACAACATCAAGAGCTTTGTCCATATCTTTTACAAAAGAATTACCACCGAAGGCATCATTAAGGAGGCTTCTGCACTTACCTATATTACCATGCTCAGCTTTATCCCCTTTTTGATGTTTTTGTTTTTCATCATCCCCGATCTGCCTTTCCTGAACTTGCAGGAAAAAATCTCGGAACTGGTAAGCAAGAACTTCATCCCGGATTCGGCTGTTCATGTGAACCAGTTTGTCCAGGATACCCTCTCCCGGCGCAGCACCTTCAATATCCTGAATTTTATCATTCTTACCTTTACGTCTTATGCCCTCTTCAAAGTAATCCGGGATACCTTCGACCGCATCTTAAGCCTGGATTACAGACCCAAGCAGGATATGGTGATGCAGATCATCAAATTTCTGGGAACCATCATCTTCGGTATGGTGATAATCCTGATGCTCTTTTCCAGTTCTTCCCTGCCCGTGATCTCCGCCATCCTAGATCTGCCCATCCTCAGGAAATATCTGGTGCAACTGATCCCATTCATCACGCAGTTTCTGGCCCTGGTGTTCCTCTACATGATCCTGCCATCGATCAGAATCAAAAGGTCTGCACTGATGCGGGGTGCCTTTTGGACTACCGTGATCTGGGTAATGGCCAAAGCCGGATTCGATTTTTATATCTTCCAACTCACCAATATCGAAGCAGTCTATGGGGTATTGGCCTCGTTACCCATCTTTCTGATGTGGATTTATATAAACTGGGTAATCATTTTGGGTGGCATCGTCCTGGTTTCGGTTCTCGATCAGAAAGACAAGGTCAGCCTAACCGAAGAAATCCCCAAAAGCATTGTAAAACTCACTCTTGAGCTCTATAGTGACAAGAAACTAAACGATAAGCTCGAGCAGTTTGTAAAAAAGCAAGACTTGAAAGAATTAATTAAATGCATAGATGAAAAAGAGGAACCATGAAAAAGTACGCTCTGATCAGTGTCAGCGACAAAAATGGAATCGAACAAATCGCCATTGAACTCGAAAACCTGGGCTATACGATTCTCTCCACCTCAAACACTGCAAAGTATTTACGGAACCACTGCCGGGAAGTGGTGGAGGTATCCGACCTCACGAAGTTCCCGGAAATCCTGGAAGGAAGGGTAAAAACCCTCCATCCTGTAATCCATGGTGGGATTCTGGCAGATAGGGACAAACCCGAACACATGCAAAAGCTGAAGGAAATGGAGATCGATCCGATAGACATCGTGATCGTCAATCTCTATCCCTTCAAGAAGGTACGCAACGATGTGAAATCCACCCATGAGCAAATCATCGAAAACATCGATATTGGGGGTCCAACCCTGATTCGGGCTGCCGCCAAGAACTACCTTGGGGTGCTGGTACTTACCGATCCCAAAGATTACCAGCCCACGCTTGAACTCCTCAAATCCACTCCCCAGGTCGTGGATGAATGGGCGAGATACCTTGCTCTCAAGGCCTTTCGTCTGGTATCGGATTATAATGCCGAAATTGCTGATTATTTTGAAAGAATGGGCGAAACACGTGCCTTTGATCTGGAGATTCCGGAATATTACGATCTCTCAATCAAACATAGCCAAAGATTGAGTTATGGAGAAAATCCCCATCAGCGAGCAGGCTATTATACTGACAAACCCGCTGGTTGGAAATCTCTACATGGCAAAGACCTATCCTTCAACAACCTGCTCGATCTGGATGCAGCCCTGAGGGGAATCAGGCTGTTTACAGATCCCACAGTCATGATCATCAAGCACACAAATGCCTGTGGAATCGGCAGTGGCACTACCCTCAGCGATGCCTACCGCAAAGCTTTCAACACGGATACTATGTCCCCCTTTGGCGGGATCGTGGTAATAAACCGAAGCCTCGATCTGGAAACCGCCGTGCTCATCAACAGGATTTTTACCGAGATCATCATCGCTCCGGATTATGACGCGAGTGTGCTCGATATCCTGCGCAAGAAAAAGGATCGCCGTCTGATCCAATATGACCCGGAAATCCTGGCGCAGCCTTCCTCCGCCATGGAACTCAAAACCACCTATTTTGGATATCTCCTGCAGCAATGGGATCTAAAAATCGGAGATCTGAAAGACTGGAGAGTGGTTACAAACCGCCAACCCACACAGGAAGAATTCGACGCCATGTACTTTGGCTGGAAGACTGTGGCAATCCTCAAGTCCAATGCCATTGCCCTCACGACCGATGATCGGACCCTGGGCCTGGGAATCGGCCAGACCAGCAGGATTTATTCGACTGAGATCGCTCTGGCTCACGCCAGGCAGTTTGGACACGACCTTTCTTCTGCCATTTGCGCCTCGGATGGTTTGATTCCCTTCAGGGATACCATCGATACTCTTTACCAAAAGGGCATCAAAGCCCTGATTCAACCTGGGGGTTCAAAGGCAGATGAAGAAATCATTCATGCCTGCAACGAATTTGATCTGGCAATGGTCATGACCGGCCTGAGGCATTTCAAACACTAATTTTGATTGACAAAAATGCCATGAGAAAAAGTTTGGCGAATCGAAAGCGTGGAGATGTGTCCGAGTTGGCTGAAGGAGCACGATTGGAAATCGTGTATATGTTAACAGCGTATCCAGGGTTCGAATCCCTGCATCTCCGCCATTTTTTGGCATAAGACAAGGGCAAGGCAATGAAAATTTTCCTTTGCTTTATCTCACTTTCGCGCATTTCAGGAGCACAAAATGAATAAGAAATTCCTGATCGGATGTTTGGTTTTCCCTATTATTGTAGTCATTGTATTTGCCATCGGGTTCAGGTTGATGGGCGGTAAGATCAAAAGCACCAGCACCTTAAAATCGGGTTCCTGGTTAGTAATCAATCCCTCCGGTAACCTTTTGGATTACAACGAAATTCAATATTCCGATTTTATGGGGCTCAACCAACCCAGCGTCTCTGATATCTGCAAGGCTGTCAAAGCAGCGGGTGAGGATAGCAAGATAACGGGTATCCTGCTAAAACCGCGTTTTATCTTCCTTAGCCATGCCGGAAGAGCGGAGATAGATTCCTGCCTGGCCAGCTTTAAGAGCACTGGTAAACCCGTGATCGCCTATGGTGATATGTTTTCGCAGGGAGATTACCTTCTTTGCTCGATGGCTGATAGAATCTATATGGAACCCTCTGCCTCGGCAGGGATTATGCTCGAGGGTACCAAAGCTAACTTCATGTTCTGGAAAGAAGGTCTGGATAAACTCGGCATCAAAATCCACGTACTTCAATCCGGTGCTTACAAAGGAGCTGGGGAGATGTTTAGCAGGACATCGCTCTCCCAGGAGACCTACGACAATGTTTATCGCGTCATGGAACAACGTTACGGCCTGATAACTGCCGAACTTGCCAGACACCGTAATCTGGAGCATAGTAAAGTAAAAGCCATCCTTGAAGAGCGGCCGGATTACTTCATCTCTCCCAAGCAGGCCCTTCAGTACAAGCTCGTGGACGAGCTTAAAACCATCGATAAAGTTTATGCTGAATTCGATATGGACAAAAAGAAATTCGTTCAGGTAAGCAAATATCCTGCCCAGTTCAGTGTGCCAGGTTCTGATGCCATTGCCGTCATGAACTTGAGTGGTGATATCACTCCCGGTTCTGCCTCGGGTTCGATGCCCGTGATCAGTGCTGCACGGGTGCAGAGCATGATCGATCAGATCAAGGCTAACAAAAAAATCAAAGCCGTGGTTCTCAGAATCAACAGCGGTGGTGGCAGTGCTCTCGAATCCGAGCACATCTACCAAAAGCTGAAGGATTTAGGCACATCTGTGCCCATCGTTGCCTCCATGGGGGGAGTGGCCGCCTCCGGTGGATACTATATCAGTTGTGCAGCCCAGCATATTGTGGCTGCGCCTTATACCATTACCGGATCAATCGGTGTGGTAATGATGCTTCCCGAAGCCGAGGGTCTGTCCCGCAAGCTGGGAATCAGAAATCAGGACATCAGCTTCGGCAAATATGCCGGAAGCATGAATTTTATGAATAAGACGGATGAAACACTGCTTGCCTCTTTACAAAGGAACTCAGAAGCCGTCTATACCGAATTTAAATCCCGCGTGGCAGATTCACGTAAACTCAGCTTGGAAGAAGTGGAATTGTTGGCTCAGGGGCAGGTTTGGTCTGCAAACGACGCTTTGGATAAGAAACTGATAGATCAGGTCGGTGGCCTGGACCTGGCAATTGCCAAGGCTGCCGGGCTGGCGGATATTCAGGATTTCCAAA
>JAQUHL010000160.1 GCA_028683635.1 Candidatus Cloacimonadota bacterium | reverse complement strand
GTGCTTTCTGCCAGGCGGGTGCAAAACTGAAGGTAAACATCGCCTGCCTTCATCATGGCGAAGAACCAGTGATCAGCGGCACCGGGGGCAGCGGAACCATATTCTTTTCGCATTGCAATCTGCGCTGTGTCTTTTGTCAAAATTACCAGATCAGTAGCATGGGCTGGGGAGAGGAAATCAGTATCCAGAGTTGTGCAGAACTGATGCTTTCCCTGCAAGAACAAGGCGCACACAACATCAATCTGGTTACTCCCACTCATTTCACACCCCAAATCAAGCAAGCGCTGATCCTCGCAAAAAAAGAAGGATTAACACTTCCTATCCTCTGGAATAGCAACGCTTACGAAAAGGTGGAAACTCTCAAAGAACTGGCGGGACTTATAGATATCTATCTTCCTGATCTTAAATATGCCCATTCTGTTTATAGCAAAAAATACTCGAAGGCAAGTGATTATCCCCAGGTGGCAAAATTTGCCCTAAAAGAAATGTTTTTTCAGGCGGGAAATTTGCATATCAATGATAACGGGATAGCTCAAAAAGGTTTGCTGATCCGTCATTTGGTACTTCCAAACGCTTTGGCAGGTTCCAGAGATCTGCTATTATGGATTAAAGACGAGCTGGGAACCCAGGTTTACATCAGCTTGATGGCTCAGTATTATCCTGCCCATCAGGCAATCGGGATCCCTGAACTTGCCAGAGGAATTACTCAGGAAGAGTATGACAAAGTGCTGGACTATGCCCAGCAACTCGGGTTTGCCAATGTCTTTTATCAGGAGCTATCCTGCAGTTCAGAGTGGACACCTGAATTTTGTGAGGAAAGGAAAGATGCTGAAAATTATACATAGAATTTTGCTGACCTTCGTCATGCTAGCCAGTGCTGGTTTTTTTAGTGCCGGGGTCACTGTTGCTTATAAGAACAGTAAAACAGAGAAAACTATAAAAACCGAAACGATATCCGAAGGTGTATATTTTAACGCTGCGGATCTGGAATCGGTCTTCAAATCCATTATCAAAGAGGAGAAGAACGATAACCGGATCTATTTAAGCCTTTTGGGGGAGCAATTTATCTTTCTGGTAAATTCTGCTTACTACAGCTTCAAAAACGTTCAGTATAACATGCATTATCCACTTATCCGCAAGGAGATGAGTTATCTCTTACCTTCCCAGTTTCTGCTGGAACGTTTACCTGCCCATTTTCCTGGTGATATTCAAATTCAGAAGGGTAAACTGACTCTCAGTGAACCCAAGGATTATTCAATCCGGACGATTGTGATCGATCCCGGTCACGGAGGTAAGGATCCCGGAGCTGTAGGCAGGAAATATAAAACTCAGGAAAAAGACGTGAACCTGGCTGTTAC
This sequence comes from Candidatus Cloacimonadota bacterium, assembly GCA_028683635.1. Taxonomy (GTDB): domain Bacteria; phylum Cloacimonadota; class Cloacimonadia; order Cloacimonadales; family Cloacimonadaceae; genus JAQUHL01. The sequence goes on along the minus strand of JAQUHL010000160.1, from coordinate 3,748 downwards.
GCTGAAACTTAAAAGCATGTTGGAGAAGGAACTGGGGATCAACGTGCTGCTCACCCGGGCGGATGATAGATTTGTATCCTTATATGAACGAACAAAGTATGCCAACGACAGAGCTGCGGATCTGTTTGTCTCCATCCATGCCAATTCTTCAGTGAGTACGGCCAGCAAAGGTATCGAAGTATATTATCTTTCCACAGCCACAACTACGGAATCGAGGGCGGTTGAAGCTCTGGAAAACTCCGTGGTTGAACTGTATGAGGGAGGCAAGACTGCTACCAAGAAATATGATGATTTGGCCATCATATTGTCCGATATCCTTCAAGCGGAACACCTGGAGGCCAGTAACAATCTTGCTTCACATGTTCAGCTCAATTTGGTGGCAGGAACCAAAGCTTATGACCGGGGCGTAAAACAGGCCAATTTCTATGTGCTGAGAGGAGCTTTCATGCCGGCTATCCTTTGTGAACTGGGATTTCTATCCAATCCTGATGAAGAAGTTTTGCTTAAGAATCCTGAGTATCAGGAGCGGATGGCCAGGACTCTCTTTGAAGGTATCAAACGCTTTAAATTCCGCTATGATCGGATCCGGAGTATCTGATGAAGAAATTACTGATTAGCTCTCTGGTAATAATTGTAGTTCTCATCGGATTTGGGGCTTACAGTGTTTCATACATGGTGAAACAGAATATTGCCACAAGGCTGGAGTATTTACACAAAAAAGCCCTATGGCAATCCGAAGTGGTATCTGAATATCTAACGAGCTTTCCCAATGAAGCCGAGTTCTATATCGGGAAAAACGATTTGCTTTCTGTATTGGAAGCCGATGAAATCAGCCCTGATATCTATCGTGATATCAAAAAAATCCATTCCAAACACCATGCTGCAATAGACAGCATTATTATAGCCGGAAGAAACTTGAAGCGTTCCTTTGGCCACACATCCGAAACTTCTATCTCAAGAGGGAAGATAGAACCATCCTTTGAACCTTTGAAGAAAAACAAGCAGATCCTGCAATCAGAGGGCTATCATCGCTTTGTTTATCCTGTATTTGATTCCAGCGGGGAATTAAGAGGTAACATCAGCTTCATACTGAATCTCAACAGACTGTTTGAATACTTAATCCAAAATGAAGCATACGACCGGGAAACATGGGTTTGCTTGTATCAGGATGGAAGGATCACATTTGTTTATTCAGACAATGAGAAATTTGTGGAAGACTCTCCTGCCGATATATCCGGGCTCAGAGATAATCTGCTCACCTCCTCCGGACAAGGGTTCTTATCTCGAAAAGCTGAATTGAACTTGAAGGATGAAAAATTTGGTATCCTCTATGCCTATCAACCCCTGGTGATGGTCGGCACTCAAACTGGTGTCATCTATGCCAGTGAAAGTGCATTGGCACTTTCCTGGATTACAAAAATTGCCTCCTTACTCAGCCTGATATTCGTGCTGATCCTTGTTACCATTATCACTGGATTTCTTATTTTCATAAAGCTTTTACGAAAAGAGGAGCTGGCCCTGATGAAAATCCGCAATGCCGTGGATAAGGCCAGCGATCTGATTTTGATAACAGATCTGGATTTCGGTGCCTTCTTTGCGAATCATGCCTTTCAGAAACTGCTTGGCTATCACAGCCATGCTAATAGCCAGCCCGTGGATCTGATCTTTTCAGGGGCCAAAATGAAGGACACAATCCGTGATCAACTCCTAAAATCAGGATCCTGGGATTCGGAGATAGATATAAAACTCGCAGATAACCGGATTATGCCATCCATTGTGCGGGCAAACTATATCTCGGACAACGAGGGTAACCCAATTGGAATCCTGTTCATCGCCATGGATATTTCCGAACGTAAGAAAGCGGAAAAGATTAAAAACGAATTCATTTCAACAGTAAGCCACGAACTCAGGACTCCTCTTACTTCGATCCGGGGTTCCCTGGGACTGATCAGAGGGGGCATTGCCGGTGAACTTCCTGCCCAGATCAAGAAGCTTATCGATATTGCCTATTCCAATAGTGAACGCCTGATTCACCTGATCAATGACATTCTGGATATTGAAAAGATCGAAGCCGGTGGCATGGAATTTCATATTGAACAAACAGAAGTATTACCACTTGTGGAGAAAACCATTGCATTGCTCAAGGACTACGGTGCACAATACGACGTGAAGATAGAATTGCGCAATAAACTGCCCGAGATCAAGTCCACCATAGATCCTGACCGGTTTGAACAAGTAATGAACAATCTCATTTCCAATGCCTGTAAATTCTCAAGATCCGGGGGTATTGTCTATGTGGATATGGAAAAAACACCAGAAAACAAACTGAGGGTAAGCGTCATTGATCAGGGAATTGGGATACCGGAGGAGTTTAAGGGCAGAATTTTCAAGAAATTCGCACAGGTCGATTCTTCTGATTCTCGGAGTAAGGGAGGTACTGGGCTGGGGCTTTCGATTTCCAAGGCGATCATCGAAAGATTCAGTGGTACAATTGATTATCATTCAGTGCCTGAGCTTGGAACCACCTTTTGCTTCGACCTCCCAATCATCGGGGAAAGCATCGAGCCGAATCCCTTGCTAAGACCAGCCAGTGATACTTGCATACTGGTCATCGAGGATGATAAAGATATTGCCACTCTGATCAGTATGGTTTTGCATAATGCTGGTTATCAGACTGAGATTGCATACAGCGCGGAAGAAGCCAAGAACAAACTGGCAACCAGGACATATGCTCTGATAACACTGGATCTCCTGCTCCCACAACAAGAAGGTATTTCCCTGATCCAGGAACTGAGAGGTTCTCCCGAAACGGCGGATATCCCCATTGTGGTGATCTCAGCAATAGCAGATCAGAAAAAGGATGCACTACATGGAGGCTTCGGAATTGTGGATTGGATCTCAAAACCCATCGATATGGATAGGTTGCGCAGAGCCATCCTTGATACTCTGGGTGAAAAAACGAAGCCCAAGATTCTATATGTGGAGGATGATGCTGATATAATCGAGATTCTGAAGCAGCTGATCGGCGAACAGGCAGAGCTTCTGGCTGCTGAGACTATAGGCGAGGCCAGACAATTGATAGCCGAAAAGGAGTTTGATCTGGTGATCCTTGATCAGAGATTGCCGGATGGGAATGGATTGGAATTGATTCCCATTATTCATAATAACTATATTGACCCCATTCCCATTGTTGTATTTTCTGCTTATGATACAGATTATAATGAAGATGTGGCAGTATCACTTGTCAAATCTAAAACTTCAAATGAGGAATTGATAAAAACTATTGCCAGCATCCTAAATCACAAAAGTATGAAACATGATATCAAAACTCAGAGGAAACTATGACTCTAAAGAAAATATTACTGATCGAAGATGAACCAGACATTCAGGAAATCACCCGTTCCGCCTTGGAATTGGTGGGAGGTTTTGATGTTCTTGCAGCTTCAGGTGGAATGGAAGGAATAGCCCTGGCCGAATCGAATGTTCCGGATTTGATCCTGATGGATATGATGATGCCTGGGTTGGATGGTGCTGAAACCTTGAAACTCATGAGGCAGAATTCAAAAATCAAGATGATACCAGTTGTGTTTATGACTGCTAAAGTCCAAGCACATGAAATTCAACAATATATAGACCTTGGTGCAGTTGATGTGATTCCCAAACCATTTGATCCCATGCAAATCTCAAACCAGATATACCAGATTTGGAGTTCAATTAATGGATAATGGGCAACAAGAATTGCTCAAAC
>JAQUHL010000159.1 GCA_028683635.1 Candidatus Cloacimonadota bacterium | reverse complement strand
TTTTGGCCTGACCACCAGTTGGGACGGTAAACCTGCACTCAATCAGAAGATGGTGGTGTTTCTTTTTTCGGGGGTTTGTTTACTCCACATCCCACCAGGGAAAGCAGAAGAGCGATAGCAACAAGGGCGATAACAAGCTTGGTTATTTTCATTATAATCCTCCATTCTTTTTGTTATCGGATATTAGTTTCATTTTTAATCCAGGTTATGGTGTTTATGGGATTCAACCTGTGATTTTTGTCAATAGTAAAAACTTTCCAGAGGTTGCCGGCCTGATCGCCGGGAACCGTAAATGTACTGAGCAAACAATTTTCGGCATAGACCGAAACGGTTGCCCCGCTGCGGGATAGAGCTTTGGAGGACGCCGATCCCCGATTTGAATAATCGTGCACGCTATACATATAATCTCCCACTGCTGGCTTATAGATCGTGATCGTCTCCGGGCCGTAGCCATCGGTATCGTCTCTATCCAAAAAATCCTTTCCGCCGATCAGGATTCGGTTTCGGTACCAGATGTGAAAATCTCCACCTTCAGGCTTGGGACCCATCAGATGGGCGTCCATATCCAGAGGACGTGCCCCCCAGGTCAGCACAATCCGATATTCTCTTATCTCAGGGCTCAGCGCCACCACATATTCGATCGGGTTTTCATCAAAGCCCATCCTGATGGGATAGGAAGTGCCGATGAATCCGGGTTTGCTGATCTTGAGGTGATAGGATCCGATCTCGACGGGGAAGAAGGCAAAGCCATCCTCGTCGCTCTCGAGGGGTTCATATTGTTCTTCGCCACCGCTGATCATGAGCTGCGCACCTGGCACGGGTGAGCCATCCACGGCATTCACGATCTGAGTGAGAATCACCTTGGTGCGCGGGTAAAAGCGGATTTCCCGATCGATGAAACCGGTTTCCGCATCGAGGGTGAAGACCTTGCAGGTGAGCCCCATTCCCCGCTCGATGGAGAAGGTCTGCAAGAGCTGGCCATCCTGGTAAACAAAGATCTTGGGCTGGGCATGGCGAATGAGGGAAAAATCCTGGTTGACGTCATCATCGGCAAATTTATCGCGAATCCAGAAGGAATAAAAGCCCCGGTTGCTATGGATCAGGAAGCTTTGGCTAGCCTCACCGATCGAGGTTTCACCCAGGGATTCCAGCAATCCGCCCAAAACCACCTGTTTGCCGACTCCCTGAACGTAGGCATACTCACCTTCGAAAGAGGCCGAAAGCACTCCATTCAACTCACCTGACATCATATCCCAAGTAAGAATTACCTTGTAACTTGCACCCAGGGCAGGACATAGGAGCAGAACAAGAAACATGGCTGCAAAGAATTTTAGCTTCATATAACACCTCATGCGCAATCCAATTTCGCTTATCTTAATAGTCAAGCAAAATTCGATCCGTTTTCTTGCTTGTCAGGAAAAAATAATCCTTTTTCATGCCTGAGCGGCTTCCAAACTCCCCCCTTTATGCAATGGCTGATGGATATCATATGCTGCCTAAGCACCTTGAAAACCAATCAGATGGAGCAATGTTTCCCAAGCTGAGAAAATAACTGATAAATTCTACATCGTTTTCCAAGATTAGCTTCGCTTATTAGCTTTCACGATCCAGACCATAAGCCCCAGGCAAGGATTTTTGTGGATATTCTTCCACAACTCTCCGCTGTTTCATCCACAGTATCATCAGTAGAAAAGACCATTGAATAATGGGTTGTAGGGCGAAACCCTATTCCTTTTAGGGTGGTGGGCGGGAATGGATTTACAAAAATAAGCTGCACAACCAGCCTATTTGGTGGTCTGTATTTCGATAAATCGGGATGCGCAACGGTCTTAGAATTTGTACATAATACCATAACTCTCTGTCTGGCAGACAACTCTTGTCACTCCCGTCATTCCCGACCCCGATCGGGAATCCAAGACTCCTTCCTCGTTCGAAGGCGTTAATCACTTCTTAATCTACCCTTAATCAAGCGTTAATTATTAACGCTTGATTAAGGGTAGATTAAGAAGTGATTAACGCTGTCGAGCAAGGAATGACGGGAAAGCCTAGGGCGACAAATGGTTCCATGTTCCATGTTCCAGTTTTCCAGTTCCAGTTTCAGGTTCCAGGGTTCCAATGAGTTTAGAATGGGTTTAGTAGATGATATCCACAATTGATAAACTACGGTGCAACGATATGGCTTCAGCCACAGACACTCATGCCTTATCAGTTGTTCTTTGATGCGTTCCAGTAGCTTGGCTTCCATCAAATGTCCTTGTGATTAGTATTGGATACTCTATATGGAGCAAGAACTAACGGGCTGAAGCCCATGTTACAAGGCTGCGCATGCTGCACGGTGGCACGGTCTTCAGACCGTCTGTAATATAGGTTACCTACCTGTTATAAAATATGGAAAATAGCTGCAGATCATTGCAAAACTATCGGGCTGAAGCCCGTTTTACAATGCTGCGCATGCCGGTTTAGAAGGGATATGGATATATAGGAGCGGAGCGAGGCCAATCGTTTCAACCCTTGGTTTGATGGATGCAGGATGAATGTTTTGGATTCCACGGTCGAAGCCGGGAATGACGAATGGTTTGAGGATGGGGGATGAGTGTTCTGGATTCCCGATCGGCTTGGGGGTTAGGTGTTAGGTATTAGGTATTAGGGGTTAGGGGTGAAAGTGAGGGGTGAGTTGGGACTAATCTGGGGGATAAAATACAAGCGATGGTTTTTCTTGACAGTAAAAGCCCCTCAAAAATCGTGGCTTACTACAAAAAATCTGAAAAGGAGAAAGGATGAAAACCCTTACCCCACGCCCGGGCGATATCACCAGAGCCTGGTATGTTGTTGACGCAACGGGAATATCTTTGGGACGTCTGTCCACTAAGGTTGCATCCATTCTGCGCGGTAAGAACAAGCCATATTTCGTACCGAATATCGATACCGGCGATTTTGTGATCGTGATCAACGCCGAGAAGGTACGGCTCACTGGTTTGAAATCCCAGCAGAAGATGTACAAAGACTATAGTGGCTATCCGGATGGCCTGAAGCTGACCCCATTTGCAAAAGTATTGGAAAAGAATCCCGAGAGGATCATTCAGCACGCCGTGAAAGGAATGCTGCCCAAGAATACTCTGGGAAGAGCAATGTTTAAGAAGCTGAAAGTTTATGCCGGAGAGCAGCATCCTCATGCCGCCCAAAACCCGGTGGAACTGATAGTCAAGGAGGCATAACGCATGCAAAATTTCGATGCAGTCGGAAGAAGAAAGAATGCAGTCGCCAGAGTTCGTCTTACTCCCGGAACGGGAAAGAGGATGATCAATGACGTGCAGATGAAAAAATACTTAAAGCGTGAAACCCTGGAAATGATGGTGGAACAACCCTTGCAGACCGTTGGTCTGGGAGAGCGGTTCGATGTTCATGTAAACGTTTGCGGCGGTGGCCTCAGCGGTCAGGCTGGTGCGATTCGCCATGGAATTTCCCGCGCTTTGGTAGATTACGACGAAAATCTCAAACCTCAGCTTAAGAGCCGCGGCTTTTTGACCCGTGACCCCCGCATGGTGGAACGGAAAAAATCCGGACGCCCGAAAGCCAGGAAAAGATTCCAGTTTTCCAAGCGCTAATCTTCGAGGTTTGGGGATGATGAAGCTCTATCATCCCCTGTTTGAAGCAGCATGAAAACCAACCCTTTTAATATAACTTTAATATCCTGGCCCCAGGAGTTGCAAGGCGGTGTTCCAGATCCTGGAACTGAATTGCGGATAATCCCCGGCCAGCAGACAAACCGTATCTTAAGGAGAAAATAATGTCTGTCGTTTCCATGAAACAGCTATTGGAAGCAGGTGTTCATTTCGGACACCAAACCTTCAAATGGAACCCCAAAATGAAGAAGTATATCTTCATCAAACGCAATGGGATCCATATCATTGATCTGAAACAGACCGTTGATGCCATTAATGATGCCTACCAGTTTTTGAAAGAAGTAGCCAGCCGCGGCGAATATATCCTTTTTGTCGGAACCAAAAAACAAGCTCATTCCGCCATCAAGGAAGCTGCCGAAAAAGCGGGCGTCTTCTATGTTCATAACCGCTGGTATGGCGGAATGCTCACCAATATGGCCACGATCCGTCAGAGCATTGAAAAGATGAAATATTACGAAGAAATCGTTGCCGATGGCACGATCAACAGCTATACCAAGCTCGAACAGCAAAAAATGAAACGCATGCACGATAAGATCGAGGCCGCCCTGGGAGGAATCCGTGATATGGATGCCAAGCCCGGTGCCATCTTTGTGGTCGATACCATGCACGAAAAAATTGCCGTTCACGAAGCCCGCGTCCTCGAGATTCCGATCATCGGAATGGTGGATACAAATTGCGATCCCGACCTTGTGGACTATGTGATTCCTTCCAATGACGATGCCACCCGGGCAGTATGTCTGATCTCGGACGTGATGGCCAATGCCGTGCTCGAAGGCAGAGCCATTGCCAATGAAGGCAACGTTAGCCCCCAAGCCAATGATGAAAATGATTTCGCTCCGGTAAGTGAACTCGCTGCCGCAGACGCCACAGAAGAAGTGGTCGCCGAACCCAGCGTGACCGAAGAAAGAGAAGCATAAACAACAAGAGTTTAAAAACCGGGGGGCTATCGGAGTGATTCCCGGTAGCCCCTCATCAAATGATAACCATTATTCTTGAGGAGAAGATAAATGTCTGAGATTAATGCAAATATGGTAAAAGAGCTACGTGAGAGAACAGGGGCAGGCATGATGGACTGCCGCAAAGCTCTGATGCAAACCAATGGTGATATGGATGCAGCGATCAAATTCCTGCGTGAGAAAGGAATTACCAAAGCAGAAGCCAAAGCCGTCCGTGATACCAAAGAGGGAATGATTTGTTCTTATATTCATTTCAATGGCAAGATTGGCGTGATGGTCGAGCTCAATTGTGAGAGTGATTTTGTGGCGCGTACACCGGATTTCAAAGCCCTGGGCGAAGAAATTGCCATGCAGGTTGCGGCTACCAACCCCCTGGCCGTGAGTGCAGAGCAGATCGATCCTGCCATCCTTGATCAGGAAAGGGAAATTGCCCGCAACAAGGCAATCAACGAAGGTAAGAAAGCCGAAATCATCGAC
>JAQUHL010000158.1 GCA_028683635.1 Candidatus Cloacimonadota bacterium | reverse complement strand
AGTACATGCATCTGCAGGAAGAGTTTTTGTATCATATCTGGGATGAAGGCCATCTTGCCCCAAGCTTGAAAACCGCGAGTGGAAAGCCCATCAGGATTATATATCCCGGGCAGTATAACACAAACCGGGGACCGGATTTTATCAATGCCGTCATCGAGATCGATAACGAAAACTTTTGTGGCAGCATCGAGATCCATCTGAACAGCTACGACTGGAAAAACCATAACCATCACGAGGACAGCCATTACAACAACGTCATCCTGCATGCAAGTTTCGACCATAACTCCCCTGATCCCTTCACTATCAAAGAAAATGGCGAACTTGCCGAGATTCTCGTGCTCAAAGATCAGCTCTCAGAGGATATCTCGAAGCTGGTCATCCGGCATGATAAAAATCTCGAACGGCAGGATTACTGTCCCCTGCTATCCCTGATCTCCAGTGAAAGGCTGGAAGGAATCTTGAGCGATTTTGGCAGAAAACGTTTTTTGAGTAAGGTCAAGCGCTATGGCTCTGCCCTCTTGTTCTCGGATTTTGAGCAGATTTTATATGAGGGGATGATGGAAGCCATGGGCTATGACAAGAACAAATATAACCTGCTGCTGATTGCCCAGACTCTTAGCTGGGAAAAGCTGAAGGCCTGGTTTGCAGAGGGGATGTCCGCCGAAGACCTGATCTCCATCTTTCTGGTATCCACGAATCTCACAGATTTCTGTGAGAAACAGCTTGATAAGAGTGAGATAGCTCTGATCAAAGAGATTTACGAAGCTCAAAGTTACTTTGCCCAGAGGATAAGACTTGATTGGCAGCTATTCCGCATCAGGCCAGCAAATCACCCGGTTTACAGGTTGATCTCAATTGCAGCATTCTTGCATGAGGCTTTGAGTCCGGGCTTGATGAATCTGGTACTGAGCATCTTCGACGACGTTGATCAAAAGCCTGTTCTGATGCTCCAGAGAATCCTCAATTCCAGATCGCAAACGAGCAGGATCAACATACCCAAAATCGGTAGGGGAGTTACCTCGAACATTTTCCTGAATATCATTCTGCCGGTCGCTTATCTATATTATGACAAACTCTCACAGAGCAGCATGAAGGAACGTATTCTGGCAATCTATAAAGCTCATACTGCCCTGGCAGAGAACCGGATCACAGGGTATATGCAGAGGTTTCTCAGTGGCAAACAAGCCACCCTCTGCGCCTCCAAAGCTATTTATCAACAGGGACTCATCGAATTGTATCACAAGCATTGTCAGTATCACTTCTGCGATGAATGCCTGCACGAGTATCAGGGGTGCTAATGGTTAGGAAAGATAACATGTTCGATATCAAGGAAGTGGATGAAGAACTGAAGAAAACCATAGATATGGTTACCCGGCTCTATGTGTTCATCCTCCGGGCCGAAGGTGGGATCAGCTTACAGGAAATCAATATTCTGCATTCCTTGTTGGTAAATTTGTTCAAATATGTCGATATCTCCTGGGAAGTGTATGTCAGGGATATAATTAGCAGCGAGTATACCCTGGTGGACGTGATCGAATACCTGAAAGCCAAATTGAACCATATAGACAAGGTGAGAATCATCCTCAGCCTGATCATCATGGTCAAATCCGACAATGATTTTCAGGTCTCGGAGATAACCCAGATCCTGGAACTCTGCAAGAAACTTGATCTGGACACCGAAGGCTTTATCTCTCTGATCAATCACTTCGATTACAATTCTCTGGATACAGTATCCATTCCCTATGCCCAAAACATCAGCACCATCCACAATTCCATCTTCACGGATTACATCCTCTGGGGAAAGGACCAAAGCTGCGACATCCGCTACCGTAATACCAAGCTCGCCCCCATCGAGATCTTCCTGATATCCATTGGTGAGCACCTGTTCATCGGCACCAGTTCCTATACCACGGCTGTATTGAACGACAAGAAGATGCTGAGCAACAGCCTGTATTTATTAGCTCCCGATTCCATCCTCTCCATCGGTGAACTGGATTATGATGTGGATCTGCTGAGCAAGATCTATGCAGCCAAAGATGTGGAAGACGATATCGTCTTTTCCAAGCAGATATATGAATTCATCATCAAAAACAAAAACAACCGCTATGAAATCTCAGTTTCCAAGGGTACGGTCTATCAGAATGGTAAGCAACTCCTGACCGGGAGATCTTACAAGGTTTATCACGACGATGTGCTGCAGATTCAGGGATTCTCTCCCTTCCACCTGAGCAACGTGATTCGGGAACGCTCTCAGATCGGAGTGGAGGCAGAGCTGCCATCGGAGCTTTACATCTTCTTCGATGCAGGATTCTATTCAATTTCGAGAACGGAAGCCAACAATTCCATCACAATGCTGGAAATCCGGGACAAGGAAGTGTACGTCTATCCCCCCAAACGCGGCTGGGAACTTTATGTCAATGAGGAGAAGATCAAAGATATCCGTCCGGTGAATCTGAACCGGGATATCTTTATGATCAAGAAATTCCGCTTCAGGATCAATCAGTATCTGGAGATCGTGGAAATTCCTTTTGAGCTCGATACATTCAGCGTCCTGGATATCAAGCACTACTTCAAAGACGGCCAATTGGCTCTGGACAGCATCTCCTTCGAGGCTCACAAGGGTGAACTGATCGGAATCCTGGGACAAAGCGGATCCGGAAAATCCACCCTGCTGAAAATCTTGTGCGCTGAAATGATCCCCACCTATGGTGAGATCAAGATCGATAACAAGAGCTTCTTTGGCAATACGGGGTTCTACTCTCAGTTCATCGGCTACGTTCCTCAGGATGATCTTTTGTATCCCAACCTCACAGTATATGAAAACCTCTGGTACCGGGGCAGATTGAGGATGCAGGGACTTAGCAGGCAACATCTGGATCAGAAGATTACGAACATTTTGAGGCAAGTAAATCTCCTTCACCGCAAAGATATGCAGGTAGGAGATTATAAAAAAAAGCTGCTCAGCGGAGGAGAGCGGAAACGCCTGAACATTGCTCTCGAACTGCTCTTTGAACCCACAATAATAATCTGTGATGAGCCCACCTCAGGTTTGTCCCACAACGATGCCCTGCAGATCATCAACATCCTGAAAAACCTCTGCGAACAGGGAAAAATCGTCATCCTCTCCATTCATCAACCCAGTACCAGTGTCTTTCAGAGATTCGATAAAACCCTGCTCATGGATTTCGGTGGCAAGCAGGCATTTTATGGAAGCGTGCAGGAATGTTTCAGCTTCTTCGATCAGGAACTTGTCATGCTGGGACACCACAGGGAAGAAATTGAAGCAAAGAAACTTAGCTTCGCTGCAGATTATATGTACGACGTTATCTCCTACCCGGAGTATAATGATAAGGGTGAGCCAGTCTATGAACAGGTGAACAAAGTCCTGTTAGAAAAGAGAAAATTCCCACCCGAGTACTGGAGAGATAAATTCAAACGGAAGATGCTCTATGAGATCATTCAGCAGGACAAAACCACGGAGCCGAAGATTCCTCCACCCAAAAAGAAGCGGAGCAGAAAGGTCGATTTCAGATCCCAAGCCCTGCAATTGTATTCCTTTCTGGAGCGTAGCTTTAAGATGAAACTGCGAAACAGGACGAATAACTTCATCACCTTCCTGGAAGCACCGCTCTTAGCCTTGGTGATTTCTTTTATCCTACGCCTTTCTCCAGATAACCAAAACTATAGCTACAATCAAAACATCAATATCGGGATATTCATCTTTGTATCCGTGATTGCCTTCGTGTTTTTGGGGATGTCCAACAGCATTGAGGAAGTGTTGGACGAGCGGAAGATCGTGCTCCGGGAAAAAATGATGAATCTCAGGATGAGCTATTACCAGCTATCCAAGCTGATCTCGCTATCCTTTTTCGCTTTTATCCAGGTGCTGATGTACTATCTGGTATCGGCCTTGATTCTGGATATCAGGGGTCTGGGCGGCATCAGTATCCTCTATTTCTTTATGTCATCCGCCATTGGCTTTTCCCTTGGGCTTCTGGTATCAAGTTTCATCAAAGACAATAAGTCCATCATAAACCTGCTCCCGCTGATCCTCATTCCCCAGATCATTTTTGGGGGAGCAGTCATCGAATTTGAACGAATGAACCGCTCTCTGAAAATATCGGAGCGCAATCCCATACCCGAAGTCGTGCAGTTGATACCTTCCCGCTGGCTGTTTGAAGGTTTGGTTGCCGGCTATGCTAAAAACACTCTATATTATCGTAAGCTGGATGAGACGAGAAAAAAAGGTTTGACACATTTGGATAGATACAAAGAGAATGAAATATCACGAAGTGAATTTATCAGGCTTAAAAGTGAGAACGATTTCGCGAAAGCAGAGATAGCCAGAAAATGGAGCACGGAGAGATACAACAATGAGTATCTCGATATGTCCGTGAGCCTGATGGATGGCAGGTTTCTCTCGAGCGGGACGAACGTCTTCCTTTCAAGCTACAAAAGAATTGGAGAAGTGAGGATGCGAACCTGGCATTATTGCCTGTTTGTGCTTCTCTTTTACATTATGTTGTTTAACATCATAACATTGATTAAACTAAAGTACCTGGAATAGGAGGTTAAGACCATGAGATCCAAAGTTATGTTCATGATCCTTGTAATCCTGGTTTTCCTTGTTGCCTGCGGCAAGAAGGAAGAACCAGCAGCGGCTGGCGATAATGCTGCAATTCAATCTTCACCAAAAATGTATTCTCAGTTACCATCCTTCAAAGATGTCTTCAAAGTCCTCAGTGAATTTGATGGTAGAGATATTGCTATTGCTGTTCCTGAAACCCAATTTAAGACAGCTACTAAAGATATTCCCAAAGGCTCTTTCAGCCTGGGAACCCTCACTGCCGATGCCATTCTGGCCGTCCGCACCCGCAATAAAAGCAAGCTGATGGATATCTCCAAGGAAATGCTGGCACTTTCATCCCTTTTGGGTTTGGATCAGGAAATCAACCAAATGGCAGACGAGATCCGCACCAAAATCGAAAAGGAACAGTGGGACGATCTGGAGGCATCCCTGGAAAGTCTGAAAGGCCAGGTGGAAGATAAACTCTATGGTCTCCAGGACGGTGACAGCTATACTTTTATGCTGTTCGGAGGCTGGAACGAAGCTATCAACAAAATCAGCTCCATCCTCAGTAACAAGTTTGATCCGGCAAAAACAGTGGTCTTGAGCCAGAAAGGAACTC
>JAQUHL010000157.1 GCA_028683635.1 Candidatus Cloacimonadota bacterium | reverse complement strand
ATTCCGTCGGTGGTAAACAAGCTAACGAGCTTGGCATATATGACATGAGTGGCAACGCCTGGGAATGGTGCTGGGATCGGTATAATGAAAGCTATTACAGCAAATCCGAGAGCCGTGACCCGAGAGGGTCGGGCTCGGGCAGCTATCGTTCGTTGCGTGGTGGTTCCTGGTACTTCAATTCAAACCTTTGCCGTGTATCGTACCGCTACTGCTCCGTCGATCCTCTTGGCCGCTACTACGATTTTGGTGTGCGGGTTTTGAGGGCTAATTTATGATTTTCCTTTTTCCTTTTTCCTTTTTCTTTTCGGCCTTCGGATCTTTGGTTTTTGGCATGCGCAGCATTGTAGCACGGGTTTCAACCCGTCAGTTATAAAAGGAATGCGAGTTTACTATATGGATAGAAAGAACAGCACGGCTAACAAGTATAACCATGGAATTGATAACGGACGGGGTAAACCCCGTGTTACGGTAGCACGGGTTTCAACCCGTTAGTTATAAAAGGAATTAGATCTTACTATATGGAAAGCAAGGACAACATGGTTAGCAAGTATAACAATGATACTGATAACGGACGGGGTAAACCCCGTGCTACGGTAACACGGGCTTCAGCCCGTTAGTTATAAAAGGAATTAGATCTTACTATATGGAAAGCAAGGACAACATGGTTAGCAAGTATAACAATGATGCTGATAACAGACGGGGTAAACCCCGTGCTACGGTAACACGGGCTTCAGCCCGTTAGTTATGAGAGGAATACGAGTTTACTATATGGAAAGCAAGGACTACATGGTTAGCAAGTATAAAAATGATGCTGATAACAGACGGGGTAAACCCCGTGCTACGGTAACACGGGCTTCAGCCCGTTAGTTATGAGAGGAATACGAGTTTACTATATGGAAAGCAAGGACTACATGGTTAGCAAGTATAACAATGATGCAGATAAAGGACGGGGTAAACCCCGTGTTACGGTAACACGGGCTTCAGCCCGTTAGTTATATAAGGAATACGATCTAACTTTATGGAAAGCAAAATAAGAGAACAAGTTATGGTTAATGATAACCTTGTTCAAAACTATCGCCGTAATCTACCTCATATTCAAGTAAAGGGCTGCGTGTTGTTCATTACCTGGCGCTTGGCTTTCACACTTCCTAATAATCTTAATACCAAATTAAGAGAACTCCGAGAAGAACAATCAGAAAAGAGTAAGCACCAATCTGATAAATTCCAGAAGTTATTAAACGCAACTTATGCACAGAAGAGATTCTACCTATTCGATGAACTTCTTGGGAATATCACAGATACAGAGATTAACCTTTGTACAAAACCCATAGACGACATACTGCCCAAAATAATCAGAGAATATGATAATGTTATGTATCAGTTACACTCATATTGCATTATGCCAAACCATGTCCATATCCTTATAAAACCATTACCTCAGGAAGAATCAGAACTCTTCTATCCATGCAATATGATTATGAGAAAGATTAAAGGAAACTCGTCCCGGAGCATAAATTCTGCATTGGGTAGATCAGGTAAGTTATGGATGGAAGAAAGCTACGATAGAATGGTACGCAACGAAAAGGAATATGAGAGGACTGCTAACTATATACTAAACAATCCAGTTAAGGCGGGACTTGTTGAGAAACCAGAGGAGTGGGCGTATTCCTATCATAATAATGGATTGGTTTAGAAGTATGAAAGACATGAATGAAATAACGGACGGGGTAAACCCCGTGTTACGGTAGCACGGGCTTCAGCCCGTTAGTTATAATAAGAATGTGATCTTACTATATGGAAAGCAAGGACTGCATGGTTAGCAAGTATAACAATGATGCTGATAACGGACGGGGTAAACCCCGTGCTACGGTAACACGGGCTTCAGCCCGTTAGTTATAAAAGGAATTAGATCTTACTATATGGAAAGCAAGGACAACATGGTTAGCAAGTATAACAATGATGCTGATAACGGACGGGGTAAACCCCGTGTTACTGCTGCGCAGGGCCAGATAGCCCAGCTTCTCATCCGGGTGTTTGCATCAAAGTATTATCTTAAGGTTAGTAGGATATATCATCTCGAACACCTGATTACTTGTAAAAAAGGAGATTGAAATGAGATTATTGCTTGTAATCCCAATTGTTGGGTTGATATTATCGGCTTGTGTTGGCATAAGTGAAGCTCATAACTCACAAGCAAAGCAGCACTTAGAACCCACCACTCAAGCACCGGGGCCAGCCAAAAATGAGATGACTGAAACCTGGCACGAGGCTGCTGCCCTAAAATCGTGGTTTGATGTTCGATTTTCTTCCTTTCCTTTGGAAGCAGAACGGGATGCTAAAATCGCAGAGATCAAATCTCCGATCAAAGATGAATTTGAAACCACTGCCCAGTTTGAGCAACGCAAGAAAGATGCAAGTGTCAGGATCAAAGCCATCCAGGATGAATACAGCCGCAAGATTGCAGATGCCAAGGCAGCACATGAAAGCCAGATTGCCAAGCTCAGAAACAAGCTCCAGCAGCTTCTGGCCAGCAGCCGGGAAGATGTTGAACTGCCATATTCCCTGGGTAGCTACGATGCCGACAAACAATCATACAGGGTCTCAACTACAGGAAGGAACTTTGAGGTAGTGGTGCCCCTGGCTTCGGCTAAGCAAGTGCGTGAGCAGAGCAGCAGCTATAAGCTATTGGTAACCAGACAACTAAATGAACAGCTTGAGTGGGATTATCTGGAAGCCAAACTCATTGGTAGTGCAGGCAGCTTTGCCTCAACTGACAAAGCCCCAGCCCTTAGCGGAGGGGTGGCATCAACAAGCCAAAGCATCATTCCTCCAGCTCTCACTGCCAGCTACGCATTCCTGGAGCCCTCCGGCAACAAAATCCTCGATGCCGAGGAGACCGGTGAGGTGGAGATTAAAATTACCAACGGTGGCAAGGGCTCTGCCTATATGGTGGAGGCACTGCTCAATGCCGGAACTGCCACCGGACTGAGTATCCCCGCCAGCCTCTATTTTGGGGAGATCAAAGCCGGGGAAGTCCTCAGCAAGAAAGTTACTCTTACTGCCTCCGAAAACATCAAAGACCAGGCGATAGATCTGAAAATCAGCTTCAAAGAGCAAAACGGTTTTCCTCCAGATGACAAGATCATCACTTTCAGCAGCCAGGCTCTCACTCCCCCGGAACTGATCATCGCCGATATTGGAGTGAGCGACCAGAACCGCAATGGCAAGATCGAGCCCGGCGAGCAAGCCGAGATCCGGGTGCGCATTCAGAACAGCGGCTTTGGCACAGCCAAAAGCGTGGTAGCCAAAGTAATACTGGGTGGTGAGGTCTTTTTCGTGGGT
The DNA here is from genome assembly GCA_028683635.1 of Candidatus Cloacimonadota bacterium. Lineage (GTDB taxonomy): Bacteria > Cloacimonadota > Cloacimonadia > Cloacimonadales > Cloacimonadaceae > JAQUHL01. The sequence continues at coordinate 1,852 of JAQUHL010000157.1, read as the reverse complement.
GAAAACCAGGGTAGTTCCAGCCTTGGCGAGATGAAAAGCGGTGAGTTCAAGGATATCGTCTTTGATATCGTGAGCCGCAAAGATGCCAAAGCCCTTGATATCAAGCTCGATCTCCAGGAGCAGCGTCCGCGCTTCAGCAGGAATAGCCAGCCTCTGAACCTTGCTTTCAACCGGGTGGAACGCACTGCCGAGCAGATGATTATCACCGGAGTGCAGCAAAGTGGCAGCATCAGCGCTGCTCCCTCTCTCTCCATCGATATCCGGCAACAGATCCCCCAAAGAGCGAAAGCCGGGAAGAACCGCTGGGGCGTGGTGATCGGCATCGAGAACTACCGCAACGTTAGCCCCGTGCGCTTTGCCAGCCAGGATGCGGAGTTTATGAAGGAGTATTTCCTTAAGGTTTTGGGCATTCCGGCAGAGAACCTCTTTTTCCGTAGTGGTGAGGACGCTTCCCTGGTTACCTTCAAGACCCTCTTCGATGCCGGTGGCTGGCTGGAGAAAAACGCCAAAAACAAGAACAGCGAGATCTTTATCTACTATGCCGGGCATGGCGCACCCGATCCTGCCACAAACAAGGCATATCTTTTGCCCTATGATGGCAATCCCAATTACCTGAACAACAGTGGCTATGAACTCTCCCTGCTCTATTCCAACCTGCAAAAGCTGGGGGCAAAGCAGGTTACCATCTTTCTGGATAGCTGTTTCAGCGGTGCGAACCGTGAGCGGGAGATCATCCTGGCTGATGCCAGACCCGTCTTTATCAGCAGTCCGCTTCCGCAGGTGGCAGCCAATTTTGCCGTCTTTTCCGCTTCCGAGGGAGCAGAATTCTCCTCTTCTTACCCTGAAAAGCAGCATGGCCTCTTTTCCTATTATCTGATGAAAGGCTTGCGCGGAGATGCAGATGCGAACGGCGACAAGAGGATCACCCTGGAGGAACTGCAGAACTACTTGAAAGGAGAAGTTCGCTCTATGGCAGCCCGCCTGGGAAGAGAACAAAACCCCCAACTCCAGACCGGTGACAAAAACCGGGTGCTGATCTCCTGGTAGGGTGATATGAAAGGAATCCTCAAAGCTTTTGTGTTTATCCTTCTGGCACTGCCCGTCCTGCTGGGTGCAGAGGGCTTGCCGGTGAGTGTGGAGATCGATACCTTCCGCGTCTTTGGGGATAATATCTCCTGGCGGGAAGCCCAAAACCAGACCATCCAGTTTGCCCGGGAATGCGCTCTGGCAAAGGCTTTGCCTATGGATCTGGCAATCACCTCTCTCACCACGGATATGTATTCCGAGCGCAATAACAGGTTCGATGAAAGCACTGCCAGAAGCATCTTCATGATCAGTTCTTCCGCAGGGCGTTTTCTGGATGAAAAGATCCTTTCTCTTGAGCGCAAAGACCTTGCCGGTAGCCAACTCTTTCACTGCCGTATCAGGTACCGGGCTTCGATCCTGGCTCAAAAAAAGCTCTTCAATTCCGATCTCGACCTCAAAGTGAAAGCCTCAAACACTCTGCTGAAAAACAATGACCAGTTCCAGCTTGAGCTAAAGCCCAACCAGGATGGATATCTCTATATCTTCGACTTCTTACCGGATAACAGTGTAGCAGTGGTCTATCCTAACCGTGCTCTGCGCAACAACTTCCTGAAAAAGAACGAGAGCTGGAAACAGAGCCTGGAGGCAGTTGCTTTCCCGGACAGGGAGATCACGATCGAGACGCTCTATTTCGTCTTCAGCACGGTTCCGATTGCCGGACTGGAGGCTTTTGGCACCAACGAAAGCGCGGAGGAACTCGTCTTCAGCGGAGGAGCAGAAAGCTGGATCCTCTTCCAGAAATGGCTGAGATCGGAAGAGCACACGT
>JAQUHL010000156.1 GCA_028683635.1 Candidatus Cloacimonadota bacterium | reverse complement strand
AGACTGGGTATTACTCAATCCGGTACCTCTTACCGATCTCACTTATACCGATACCATCGTGCAAAACGGGACATTATATCACTACCGTTTCAAAGCCTTGGATAGTGAAGGCTTCGAATCCACTTTTTCAAACCAGTTATCTGCCCAACCAGTGGCTTTTGCTTTCAATCAGGAGCTTCTGATTGTGGACGAAACCCGGGATGGCAATGGCAACGCGATCAGTCCCACGGACACGATGGTGGACCAGTTTTACACCGGCGCTCTTGCTTCCATGCCCCATCAAAACTGGGACTACAACGCCCAGGGTGCTCCATCTCTGGAGCTTTTGGGGGATTACAAGGTGGTTCTCTGGCACGATGATGATTTTACCAACCAATACATTCTGGATAACCTCTCCATCCTCAGCGGTTACATTTTAGGTGGGGGAAAGCTGGTGGTCTCCGGATGGAAAACTGCCTCTGCTCTCAATTCTGCCTTCCTCTCACGCTTTTGCGGAGGAGTGGAATTGGTATATGACAACTCTGCCGTTCTCATCTCCGCAGAGAGCGATATCTATCCACATCTTTATCCCGATCCGCTCAAGCTCACTGCCAACTGGAACGGGATGCTGCCTATGATTTATACCTTTGGTGGGGATGCAAACTCCATCTATACCGCCAATATGAATGACACTGCCAATGGAGCAGGTCTATCACTTGCCTTCCGGGCAGAAAGCCTGGGAACTCTGGTGCTCTTTGGGTTCCCGCTATATTTTATGCTCCCTGATGGAGTTCACCAATTGCTGGCTCAGCTCTTGCCAGAACTGAACCCCAACCTGCCCGTGCTTTCCGAAGATATCCCCAATCTGCCTTTTACCTTGAATGCCTATCCAAATCCCTTTTTCCACAGTTTGAATATCCATCTTATAGCCCCGGAAAAATCAGCTACCCGAATCTCCATCTACAACCTTAGAGGCCAAAAAGTACGCAGCTTTGAGGTTGTGTCTCAAAAGGACATCAACTGGGATTGCCTGGACGAGACTGGTAAACCTGCCTCCAGTGGGGTTTATTTCCTGAAAGCTGAAAGTGGGAATCAAACAATAACCAAAAAAGTGTTGTTACTGCAAAAATGATCAGCATCATCAGATCCACCACCCTCGATGAACAACTCTTCTCTGAACTGTGTACGCTCTGGCAGGAAACCGGAATAGCCAATGCAGCCCGGGCGGACAGCCTGGAAAGCATCCGTCATACCCTGAATAACGGAGCTTTCCTGATTCTGGCTTTTGAAGATGATAACTTGCTGGGCTCAGCCTGGTTGACCCACGACTTTCGAAGAATCTATGTCCACCATATGGCGGTTACTCCAAATCGGCAAAACCAGGGAATTGGCCGCCAGATTCTCTTGGAGGCCGCCAGTGTATCCCGGGAACTAAAGCTCCAACTCAAGCTCGAAGTCCATGAACACAATCCCTCTGCCCGCAAACTCTATGATAGCTTTGGATTTGTGGAGCTAATCGGGTATCGCACCATGGTTCGCAGGAGTATAGACTAAGAATTAGGGGTTATTAACACAGAGAGCACAGAGGATTCAAAGGCACAGAGAAGCTTCAACTGATGGAACTCAGTCATTCCCGATCCCGATCGGGAATCCAGGACATCCTTCCGCCAACCTCATAACTTCAATCATTCCCGGCTCGATCGGGAATCCAGAACATCCATCCGCCAACCTCACACCTTCAGTCATTCCCGACCCCGATCGGGAATCCAGGACAAATAACACTCTAATTCTCCAATTACCAAGCAGTTCCCGTTATGTTTTTCACATGCAAAGACCATTGAATTATGGGTTGTAGGACGGAGCCCTACTCCTTTTAGGGTGGTGGGCGGGAATAGATATCCAAAAAAGCCTCACAACCAGCATATTTGGAAGTCCGTATTCCGATAAATCAGGATGTGCAACGGTATTTGAGAATGGTGAACGGTGAATGGTTAGTGGTTTGGAATACCTTAGCCCAACGGGCGGCATATCATAGGCAGGGCGTGCAGCGAAGCGGAACCCCTGTACAGGCGCAACCCCACAACCACCACCCAAGCCCCGTCAGGGGCGACATCACTCCTGCTGCATACCAAACACCTAGTCCGGATCCCAATGCCTTTTCAACCTCGTTTCAAGAGGGCGGGAATAGATTTACCAAAATAAGCCCCACAACTCGCATATTTGGAAGTCCGTATTCCGATAAATCGGGATGTGCAAGGGTATTTGAGAATGGTGAACGGTGAATGGTTAGTGGTTTGGAATATCTTAGCCCAACGGGCGGCATATCATAGGCAGGGCGTGGAGCGAAGCGTAACCCCTGTACGGGCGCAACCCCACAACCACCACCCAAGCCCCGTCAGGGGCGACATCACTCCTGCTGCATACCAAACACCTTGTCCGGATCCCAATGCCTTTTCAACCTCGTCTCAAGAGGGCGGGAATAGACATCCAAAAAAAGCCCCACAACCCGCATATTTGGAAGTCCGTATTCCGATAAATCGGGATGTGCAAGGGTCTTTCGATGGAGCGTCTCACAATATTATGTCGCCGCCTACGGGGCTCTCTGTGAGGTTTTTGGGTTCGTTATACAGGGGTTCCGCTGCGCTACACACCCTGCCTATGATATTTCGCCCACAAGGGGCTCTGTGTTGACGAGACGTCCGGGCGTACTGCTTTACAAAAATATGCCTCACAACCAGCATATTTGGAAGTCTGTATTCCGATAAAATCAGGATGTGCAAGGGTATTTGAGAATGGTGAACGGTGAATGGTTAGTGGTTTGGAATACCTTAGCCCAACGGGCGGCATATCATAGGCAGGGAGTGGAGCGAAGCGTAACCCCTGTGTAGGCGCAACCCCACAACCACCACCCAAGCCCCGTCAGGGGCGACATCACTCCTGCCGCATACCATACACCTTGTCCGGATCCCAATGCCTTTTCAACCTCGTCTCATGAGGGCGGGAATAGATTTACAAAAATAAGCCCCACAACCAGCATATTTGGAAGTCCGTATTCCGATAAATCGGGATGTGCAACGGTCTTTGAGAATGGTGAACGGTGAATGGTTAGTGGTTTGGAATACCTTAGCCCAACGGGCGGCATATCATAGGCAGGGCGTGGAGCGAAGCGTAACCCCTGTACAGGCGCAACCCCACAACCACCACCCAAGCCCCGTCAGGGGCGACATCACTCCTGCTGCATACCAAACACCTTGTCAGGATCCCAATGCCTTTTCAACCTCGTCTCAAGAGGGCGGGAATAGATTTATATAAAATATGCCTCACAACCAGCAAATTTGAAAGTCTGTATTCCGATAAATCGGGATGTGCAAGGGTCTTACAGACATTGCCTCTTGGGGCGACAGATCATCATGGGATGGTACCACGTATCATTGTTTCGCCCACAAGGGGCTTGATTGGTGGTTGTGAGGTGCCCATACACAGGGATTCCGCTTCGCTTCACGCCCTGCCTATGATATTGCGCCCGCAAGGGGCTCTGTGTTGACGAGACCGGGCGTACAGCTTTACAAAAATATGCAACAAAACCAGCATGTTTGGTAGTCCTTTTTTCGATAAATCGGGATGTGCAACGGTCTTTTTTCCCATGCACACATGTTTCACAGCAAACTCCTCCCTTATAGTCTACTCTTCATCAAGCCTATATCAAGCCTATATCAAGTCTATTTAAGTTAACGCTTGATATAGGGTAGATGCAGAGTAGATGGACTGAAGATCCCAGGGAAGATTTATGCTTGACAGCTTTGGGAGGTGCAATTATTCAGTATTCTGAACGATATCAGTTTGGAGGAACGATGAAAAGGTTGGTGACCATAGTTGTACTGATGCTCGTTATTGTGAGTGCCAATGCAGCCCGGAAAGCTCTTTTGATCGGTAATTCTGCTTATTCGGAAAAGCGCCTGGACAATCCGGTAAACGATGCCCGTGCTCTGGATACGAAGCTAAGGGAGCTTGGTTTCATTACTACCCTCAAGACGGATCTGGATAAAGAACAATTTGAAAGCACTGTAGATAGCTTTTCCCGCTCCCTGAGCATGAACGATGAAGCAGTTTTTTATTACGCAGGACACGGAGTTCAGGTGGATAACGTGAACTACCTTGTCCCCCTCAAAGCCAATATCGAAGAAGAATACCAATGCCCCTACCGGGCGGTGAACGCAAACTACATCTTGGACGCCTTAACCAAAAGCAAGGTCTCCATCATCATTTTGGATGCCTGTCGAAATAATCCATATTCCTGGAGAAGGTCCGGGATCCGTGGTCTTGCACCGGTGGATGTGGAATTTGGAGGTCAGCTTGTGATCTTCAGCACAGCAGCAGGTTCCGAAGCAAAGGATGGAGATGGAAAAAACAGCCCCTTTGCCGCTTCTTTGATAAATCATATCTCCACCCCCAATCTCGACCTGGACAATCTAATTCGCAGCGTGGGAGAAGATCTGAGTAAATACAAACAAACCCCTGCAATTTATGGCTTTCTCAGTAAACAATACTTCTTCGCCCGTTCAGAAGCCTCCCAGCCCCAGGAACGGAAAGCTGCACAGCCCGCCATTCAGGTGGAGAGCACCATTCTCACGGGCACCCTGGAGGTAGAAAGTAACACCGCCGGAGACCTCTATCTGGATGGGAACCACATCTGCTCCATCGGCAAAAGCGAGATCAAGACCTTGAGGAATGTAGCAGTTGGCAGCCATGAACTGGAACTGCGCTATGATGGAAAATCACAAAAACAATCCGTAAATGTACTGCGGGATCAGAGCAGCAAATATGCTTTCAATGTTTCCCAAACGGTCTCCGCCCCTCCCATTATGGTCTATACGGTCTCCGCTCCTGCTAATATGGTCTATGTCGAAGGCGGAAGTTTCCAGATGGGCAGCAACGATGGTGGCAGTGATGAAAAGCCGGTGCATCTGGTGACCATGAGCTCCTTCTTCATTGGTAAAACCGAAGTTACTCAGAAGGAGTGGCAGGAGGTGATGGGCTCCAATCCCTCATACAGTAAGGGGGACAATCTGCCGGTTGAAAACATCTCCTGGTACGATGCCCTCGTCTATTGTAACAAGCGAAGTATCAAAGAGGGGCTGATGCCTGCCTATAGCATTGGTGGAAATACCAATCCAAGTAACTGGAGCAGTGGAACAATAAGCTGCGATTGGAATGCCAGTGGCTACCGCCTGCCCACTGAGGCGGAATGGGAATACGCCGCCCGGGGAGGAAACAGGAGCAAGGGCTTT
>JAQUHL010000155.1 GCA_028683635.1 Candidatus Cloacimonadota bacterium | reverse complement strand
GAACTCTTCGGTTTTTTGAAAGATCTCCGCTTGAGTAGATATCTTCTCGATGAATGCGGGATTAAAATGCTTTTTGATCATGGGAATAAACTCCTGGCGGATGCGATTACGGTTGTGAACCAGAAGCTGATTGGAGCTGTCCAGCCTGGCTTCAAGCTCTGCCAACACCAGGATCCGGCTCACTTCATCGGCATTGAAACACAGCATGGGATGAATTCCCTGGCTGGATTTTGGTCTGATCCCACCCATCCCATTGATACCGGTACCCCGGAACAGATTCATCAGGATGGTCTCCGCCTGGTCATTCTTTTGATGGGCAAGCGCAAGAGTATCAAAACGGTACATTTTCTGGATCTGACGAAACGCCTCAAAGCGCTTGATCCGGGCCTGGTTTTCCAGATCCTTGCGGGAGTTGAATTCCAGCTTCCGGACTATGATCGGAACATTGATTTTCAGGCAAAAAGCTTTGGCAAAATCCTCATCCTCCCTGGCCTCATCACCCCGTAACTGGTGATTTATATGCACCGCCAAAAGCGTCAGATTCAGCTTGCCCCTCAATTTCCATAATAGATAAAGCATTGCTGTGGAATCCGTTCCTCCTGAAAAGGCGACAATGATCTTGTCCCCTGCAGAAAACAGCTTATGTGCCAGAGCGTAGGCTTCAAACTTCGCAAGAAGCTTGTCCAGTTCAGCCATTGTAGTATCCCCTTATCTCAAAATTCACTGAGGCGTATTCGATCCTGCCAGGCGTTTATTTGTCAAGCAGGATTTTTTTGCTGTAATGACGTATCAAGAGCAAATCCCGGGATCGGTTGGAATAATAATACAGCTTCCACTTTGAAATGACATAATCAAACGGGGCATGGGGCGGAGCCCCATACAATATTGGGTGGTGGGCTGGGCATGGATTATGTCATTTCAAACTAAACACGATATACCACCCCCGGGAGAGCCATCGGCACCGTTATTGATTATTGCATTCTCAGATAAGATTGATAGGTCCCAGCCATCCCTTCTACCTCACCAAGGTGACTTTAATGGCCCTTCCCCTGGCTCCCGGAGTATCCAGTTTCAGGATATAGACCCCACTGCAGCAGGGCTTGCCGGCTTTATCTTTGCCGTCCCAGAGCAATTCCGGGCATCCCTTGGGGATGGTCAGGCTGGTGATTTTTCTACCTCTGAGGTCATAGATTTTCAAGCAGGCGTCATAAAACCTGCCGGGGTTGACGAGCTTGATGCGCAGTTCTTTATGGAAGGGATTGGGGCTTGCCAGCAGGGCAGGAACCGGTGGAACCTGCTCCAAATAGTCCAAATTCGGTGTAACTCCAAACCGAAGTTGGGGATACCCACAGTTTTGGCCAATGAGATCATGGCCCCATATCGCCGAAAAATCCCACCCTTCATAAGTACCTTCTCCATAGGGCCAGATCATCTCCTGAGTGCTTCTCCCCTCCCCTGCCGAAGATGTGTCCCAGCCACTGGTTTCAATGTTCCAATAGCTTTGGAAAACCTGGTTTGGATAACCTGATCCGGCGAAGCCTCCGCTTGTGGCTGTATCACTTGCTGTTACAGCGCCGATGCTATAACAATTTCGAACCATAACTCCGCTTTCAGACATCGAGCCCAGGAAACCTCCTACATGGGTGTCGCCCTCCACATTGCCTGTGGCATAACAATCTATTGCGCTGCTTAAGCTTAGCGCACCCACCAGACCACCGATATTGTAGTATCCTTCCACATCACCGGTGCTATAGCTGGAATCTATGGAAGAGTATCCTCCGTACCATCCTGCCAGTCCTCCCGCAGTGCTGAGTCCCCTAATGGATAGATTACTCAGGCAATTGATGATATGGACCGAGATGATAGCCTGGCCCACGATTCCTCCAGCGTCTCCACTTGTCAACATCGATCCGGATGTAGCCTGGCAATTTGCAAAAGAAGTATATTCAGCTTCTCCTGCAATCCCTCCACATTCACTTCCTCCGCAGTAGAGCTGACCTGAAAACTGGCAGTTTGTGATATCGGTGTCAGCAAAACAAATGCCACCTATCCCACCCAGTCCATAAAGCGCTGAGGATTGCGAAAAATGGCTGCTGCAATTGCTAATCCGGGAATCATATACCCAGCCTGATATCCCTCCCACAGCTTCATTACCATAGAGTGCAATATCAATGGTGCACTTGTCGATTTCACAAAAATAGGCGGCTCCAATGATGGTCCCCAGGCAATCCAGACCATCGATATTGCCATTCACCGTGCAGTTCATCACCTGGCAATACATCGCACTCCCTATCAGTGCCCCGCACCCATTCCCCATGATGAGGGAAACATCTGCCAGGTTTATGTTTCGAAAATCTGCATTTTCAGCGTAACCAAACAATCCCTGGTTAGTCACTCTCCGGTTGATCATCAAATTGCTGATTTGATATCCTCCCCCATTGTAGGACCCGGTAAAAGGGTCGTCTGAAGCACCGATTGCTACCCAGCCTTCTCCGTAGGCATAGGGAGAATAGCTGAAATCCAGATCGGCGATTTGGACAAAATGAGCATTCCGGTATGCTGAGATCATGGCCAGATGCTCAAGCGTCAGCACCTGATAAGGATCGCCCACCTCTCCGTTACCCCCCGCAAACTGGGCACTCAAAACTCCCGTCCAAGCGAAAACAAACATAAACACTATTGACATTTTCATCGTCGAACTCCTCTTTTTGCACCCTGTGCGGATTGGCTACCGATGTCAAGAAAATTATGAGCCAAGCCACCCCCCAATTATAAACTTGACAAAAAAAAGCACCACCCTTTTGCTGTAAAAAGCATGAAACAGCTACAAAAAAACTAAAACCTATCCTTGGAGGAACCCATGAAAACAGCAGTGCTACTCTGCATCCTGTTTATGTTTGGCTCCGGGCTGCTGGCGCTAACCGGCTTTGGCACCACAGCTGAAGTTCTCAACGACACCGTTGATCCCACCCTTTCCCTTACTGCTCCCAATGGCGGAGAAGAATGGTACATTGGCGATACCCATGATATCACCTGGAGCGCTACCGATACAAATATCCTGCCGGGCAGCATAAGCATCTGGTACAGCCTGAATTCTGGCATCGATTACACCAGCATCATTGAAAACACTGCCAATGACGGTATTCATCCCTGGGCTTTGCCTTCTGTGCAAAGCTACAATGCCATTGTGCGGATAAATGTCTCGGACAGCTTTGGCAACTTCACTCAAGATTCCAGCGCCAATCCTTTTTCTATCACCTATGTTCCACCCCTGCCACCGGATAATGTTGCTGTGAACACAAGCAATGGCGTGGACGCAGTGATCACCTGGTCAGCCGTAACCCAACAGCCCCCTCACTCCGGATGGCTATATCGTGCTCTATAACGAAACCCCCTATGAGGATGACCAGGTCTATTATTTCCTGGGACGCAGCTTCACCACTACTTACACCCATCACGATGTGGCGGAATTCCGGGACCAGATGTTTTACAAGGTTATAGCTTACAAGAACTACCACGGAGATGTGGATAATGTGCTACAGGCAGCGCTGGCCAATCCTGATGCCAAAATCAGCCTGGCGGAGCTAAAAGCTGCTCTGCACAGCTACAATGTGGGAGGTGAGAAATGAAGCCGATATCTATGTTACAGAGAGTGAACTCCAGGGCTGTCGACCCCAGGGCTGTCGACCCCAGGGCTGTCGACCTCCCGGTCGACAGATGCAGCGAGTTGCCTGTTCAGAAAGCATATAACCTTTGTGGCGACGAGGACGTCTCCTGGGCTGTCGACCTCCCGGTCGACAGAAGCAGCGAAGCTGCCTGCAGAAGCGAGCTCCGCTCGCTGTGGCGACGGGACGTCCCCACCCCAAAGCGTCACGGCATCCATCCCTGCGCTTTACTGGCTCTGTTTATTCTCTGCATCAACCTCGCCTTTGCCGAAACCATCGCCCTGCAAAGCTTTGAATCCAGCCCTGACGACACCTGGAGCTACACTTCCAATCCCACTCCGGATGCCAGAAGCATCTGGTGGGGGCCTACTACAGAAGCCATGGGCGGAGCGTCACCGTACAATGGCAGCATCTACTGGGCTGGATGGGATCTGGACAATGTGGAAAGCACAGTTACTTTCAATACCCTCACTCTTCCAATAGGCTACACCTACAATGTCAGTTTCTATTACTTCACCAAAAACCTGGCCACCACCGACGACTACTGCCGCTACAGCGTGAAATACGACAATGGTACAAATTGGGATGGCTGGGTCACGGTAAATAACAACAGCAATGCCTGGACTGCGGTCTCGGTGGATGTCCCTGCTGGCAGCAACTACCTGCGCCTGCGCTTGTCATCCAAGTTCGATGGAACCACCAAATACGCCCACTGGGACTACATCAAGGTGGAACGAACCCCCATTCCCCATACCACTCCGGTGGTAAGCAATGTAACCGCCAGCCAGCGCAGCGATGGCAGCAAGCTGGTGGATATCTACTATGACCTTTTTGATGCCAATGGCGATATGTGCGACATCAGCATCAAACTGAGCAACAACAATGGTAGCAGTTATGAGCTTGTCCCCAACCCTGCCAACTTAAGCGGAGACTTCGGAGTTGACCAGGCTAACGCAACCGGCAAACACATCGTGTGGAATGCCGGAGCGGAAAGCTTTCCCCTCGATGGCAGCTATCTGTATCGCGTGTATGCGGATGATGGTTCTTCACCACCTATACCGGAGAACTTTGTCTTTGTGGAAGGTGGTACCTTCTCCAACGGCACCTCGAACGTGACCATCAGTAGCTTTTATATCGACAACTACGAGCTTACCCAGGCAGGCTACCAGGCGGTGATGGGGACGAATCCCTCTTACTATACCGGTGTTACCAATGGCCCGGTGGAGCGAGTATCCTGGTTCAACGCCATTGAATACTGCAACCGGAGGAGCATACAGGAAGAACTTACTCCCTGTTACAGCTACAGCAGCAATGGTACTAATCCCGATAACTGGCCTTCCGGATGGAACACCAGCCATACTAATCATACTAATGTAAGCTGCAACTGGACTGCCAATGGGTATCGTCTGCCTACCGAAATGGAATGGATGTTTGCCGCCAAAGGTGGTAACCAATCGCAGAGTTATACCTATAGCGGGAGCAATGACCTGGATGCAGTTGGCTGGTATGATTCCAATTCCGGCGGCACCACTCATCAGGTTGGCACCAAAGCTCCCAATGAGCTTGGCACCTTTGATATGAGCGGTAACGTCTTTGAATGGGTGTGGGACATCTA
>JAQUHL010000154.1 GCA_028683635.1 Candidatus Cloacimonadota bacterium | reverse complement strand
ATTCAATTTCTGATAGATGGGTGAAATCGTGTCAGATCCCAGCTCTGAGAAGGCAGCGCATACCCTGGCAAAATCTTCCTCACTCAAAGTGGACGCCTGCTTCAGAGGTTCCCAGGGAAGGGAGCCTCCACCCTGAACGTATTTGCACAGATGCTGCAGAACCGTATCCAGTTTGATCCCCGAGTGGATCATTATCTCCTGGAGGCTTTTACCGGATTTGAACAGTTCTCCGATCCGGGTGCTTTGATTTTGTGCCGCAGGTTTTTCCCTGGTATGCTTGGTGGGAGTGCTGTCAATAATGCCATTTATTGAGGCATAGGCTTGGATAGCTTCCAAAAAATCCCTGCCATATTCCTTCAGTTTATACTCACCCACTCCAGAGATTTGTTTCAGGGATTCCAGGCTCTGGGGGAAAAAGCTCGCCATTTCCCTTAGGGTAGCATCCGAGAAGACGATATAGGGTGGAAGGTTACGCTCCTGGGAGATCCTGTATCGCAAAGCTTGCAGCCTCTCCCACAAAGTTTGGTCACAATTCGCTCTGGTTTTATCCATCAAAGCCGAAGCCAGGGATTTGGGCATCAAGAACTGGGTTTCCTTATGCAGGATCTGCCAGCTTTTCTCATTCAGCCTTAAACTGAAATAGGGCATCTGTTCTTCCAGAAAGCCCTGCTTTGTGAGCTGTTGACAAAGACAAAACCACTGCTCCTTGTTCCATTCCCTGCCGATGCCATAGACGCTGAGTTGATCGTGGTTGTTGTCCTTGACCTTGCCTGCTCTGGAGCCTCTGAGGATATCGATGATGTGGTTGACGGCAAAAATCTGCCCGCTTCGATACACTGCGGAGAGGAACTTTTGAGCCTGAATGCTGGCATCTGCGCTTTCTCCCTCCTCACCAATGCAGTTATCACACATTCCACAGCCCGGAGTGGAGTATTTTTCTCCAAACCAATTCAAAAGCGGAATGCGGCGGCAGCCGTTGGTTCGAACATAATTCATCATGGCATTAAGCTGTTCCAGGGCTACCTCAATGCGCTCTGGATGTTCTTTTCTCTGGATTATGTTTTGGAGGGTGATCAAGTCCGAATAGCTGGAAAAAAGCAGGCATACCGATGGCAGGCCGTCCCGGCCGCTTCTGCCAATTTCTTGATAATAAGTTTCCAGGCTGCGGGGAAGATCGTAGTGCACTACAAAACGGATATTGGATTTGTTGATACCCATCCCGAAGGCAATGGTGGCAACGATAATTTTCACTTCGTCCCTGATGAAGGCCTCCTGATTCTGGTTTCGCTGGATGTCCGACAACCCGGCGTGATATGGCAAAGCTGAGTATCCATCCGTTTGTAACCTATCTGCCAGATCATCCACATGCTTGCGGGTAAAGCAATAGATCAGGCCGCTTTCGTGGGCATGGGCAGCCAGGAAATTTAGCAAGCGGGGATAGGTGTTCCTCTTAGGTTCCACAGTCAACAGCAGATTTTTCCGATTGAAGGATTCGATAAATTGGTTTTCGAGGGGAATGGCCAATTGGGCGCAGATGTCCTTGCGAACCCTATGGGTGGCAGTTGCGGTCAGAGCAAAACATACAGCTTGGGGAAAAATCTGTTTCAGCCTTCCCAGTTGTCTGTATTCAGGACGGAAATCATGACCCCAGGTGCTGATACAATGGGCTTCATCAATGGCGATCAGATCTACCTCGATATCGGTAAACTGCCCGAGGAATTCATCTTTGGTAAGGGTTTCCGGGGCTACATACAAGAGCTTGAGAGCTCTGGCACGGATTTTGCTACGTACTGCTATCAGATCCTCAAAACTCATGCCAGAATGGTGCATCTCCGCTTTTACGCCCAAAGCTTGCATCTGCATTACCTGATCTTTCATCAGGGAAATCATCGGACTGACAACAATGGTCAGCCCGGGTAGCAACAAAGCCGGAAGCTGGTAACAGAGGGATTTCCCACTCCCGGTAGGCATCACTGCAAGGGTGGATTTGCCTGCCAGAAGAGAGCTTATCACCTCTTCCTGAGCAGGCAGAAAAGAATCATAGCCAAAGACCCCGGAAAGGGTTTGGACAATCATTTCTGAAGAAAATCTCATATAGAAAACCTCGTTCAACCTTTGTACTCACCAGCAAAAACCAAGAGCGAAGATTGTCAACCAAAAAACCGCTTGACAGCTAAGCCCTCTAAAAATCTTTGGCTTATACATATCGTGATACTATCAAGGAGATTAGATAAATGAAGCAAGGTATTCATCCTAAATATGAGAAAATGACTGTGCGCTGTGCCTGTGGAAACACCTTTGAGACCAAATCCACCAAAGGTGACATGCAGGTGGAAATCTGCAACGCCTGCCATCCTTTCTATACCGGCAAACAAAAGATCATCGATACTGCCGGGCGTGTGGAAAAATTCAACAAGAAGTACAATCTCAAAGAAGATAAATAGAGCTTCTTTACAGATTTTTCGCCATTTCTGCATTGCAATAGTGCGGTAAATGGCGTTTTTTCGTATAATTGGACAAATAGGATAAATATGGAAAAACGTAAAGAAATCGCTGTCGGCGGTCAGGCTGTTATTGAAGGCGTAATGATGCGTGGTCCCGAATCCATCGCCACTGCCATACGCAGAAGGGATGGGAGTATCGAGCTTAAGAAACAGCCCTTTATCAGCATTACCCAAAAGAATAAGTTTCTGGGGCTCCCCATTATCAGGGGCTTTGTTTCGCTCATTGAAATGCTGAAGATAGGGATCTCGACTCTTACCTTCTCAGCTTCGCGCTGGGAGCTTGATCTGGCAATGGAAGAAGCAGAAAAGGGAATCCAAAAGAAACAGCGTTCTGCCTTCAGGGACAAGCTGGAGGAGATCTTCAGCTACATCTTTGCCTTTGGCATGATGGCGTTGCTCTTTGGCTATGCACCCTACAGGATCTCTGAATGGATGAAGCTTTCCGGGTTGGATTTCTATTTCAATCTGCTTGCCGGGCTGATCAGAATTGTCTTTTTTGTTCTCTATGTCTGGCTAATCAGTTTCATGAAGGATATTCACCGGCTGTTCCGTTATCACGGAGCAGAGCACAAAAACGTGAGCGCATACGAAAAACAGAGTGCATTGAAGATACCTCAGATCCAAACGTTCAGCACTATCCATCCCCGCTGTGGAACAAGCTTTATGTTTTTTGTGCTGCTGATCTCCGTGCTGATCTTCTCAATTACGGATACTATAGTCTCGATGCTGATCGTAAAAGGGATTATACCCCTCTATATCCGGCTGGGTTATCACTTTCTGATGATACCCTTTATCTCCGGTATCTCCTATGAAGTTTTGAAGTTTTCCGGCAAGAACATAAACCACCCTCTGGTAAAAGTAATGACCTTTCCCGGAATGGCACTGCAGAGAATTACAACCCAGGCTCCGGATGACGACATGGTGGAAACTGCCCTGGTGGCAATGAAAGCAGCTCTTGACATGGACTACAGCGAGCACCAGGTAGTGGAGTTAAACTGAGTTATGCATCTCAAACACAAGCTTGAAACTCTCACTGCAGAATATGAAACCTTGAGCGATGAGATCAGCCAGCCAGATCTGATCTCTGACCCTGCCAATTATCGCAAAAAAATGCGCAGGTTCAGGGAATTGAGTGATATCACCGATGCCTGGCATCTGTATCAGGATCAGGAAGAGCAGCTCAAAACTGCCAAGGACATGCTGTCTTCCGAAAACGATGCTGAGCTTACGGAGATGATCAAAGAAGAGATTCTCACCCTTCAGGAACTGCTCGAAAGCAGTGAAAGCAAGCTGCGAGAACTTGTCATTCCCAAAGACCCCAATGATGCCAAAAACGCCATCATAGAAATCCGTGCCGGCACCGGAGGCGAGGAAGCTGCCCTTTTTGTTCAGAACCTCTTCAGGATGTATTCCTATTATTCTGAGCGTAAGGGCTGGAAACTGAAGCTGATCGATAGCAATCCTACGGAACTTGGTGGTTACAAAGAAATTATCTTCTTGTTGGAAGGTGAGGATGCCTATGGAAACATGCGTTTCGAAAGCGGAGTGCACCGTGTGCAAAGAATCCCTGTAACCGAATCGAGTGGCAGAATCCACACATCTGCTGTCTCCGTTGCAGTTCTTCCCGAAGCGGATGATATCGATGTCGAGATCAATGAAAATGACCTTAGAATAGATGTTTACCGTTCCTCTGGTCATGGAGGACAGAGCGTCAATACCACCGATTCTGCAGTAAGGATCACCCACGTTCCCTCCGGAATAGTGGTTACCTGTCAGGACGAAAAATCCCAGATCAAAAACAAAGCCAAGGCCATGGGTGTATTGCGGGCAAGGCTTTTGGATGCTGAAATCAGCCGTCAGGAACAAGCCATCGCCAGGGAACGTAAGGCCCAGGTTAGCACTGGCGACCGTTCTGCCAAGATAAGAACTTATAATTTTCCCCAATCAAGAGTTACTGATCATAGAATTAACTTGACAAGCTACAACCTCGATGGTTTCTTGGCTGGAGCGATAGATGAATTCATCGCTGCCTTGCAGATGGCAAGACGGAATGAGAAGGTAAATGAATAAAGATCAGGCAGATAACCCATTTAAGCGAAGCTCAGGGGAGGGGACAGGCAGGCACATCCCCTGGAGTGTATATCACCTCACTCTGGAATCTGATTAGTTATGTTTCTTGCAGCAATTGTTTCGTCGCTTATCCTGATGCTCGTCTTTCTGGCATTTTCCTTTCTGTTTTCTGGTTTTGAGACGGGATTCATCTCCGTAAACCTAGTTGCTCTTGAGCAAGATGCCAGGAAGGACAGAACCAAGGATTTATTGCTGAAACAGCTTAAGGAGCCGGATAAGTTGCTCAGCACCACTCTGATCGGTAATAACATTGCCAATGTCGTGCTGGCCTCACTTGCCACCTTTTTTGCTCATCAACTGAACTATGTTTACTTCCCTCCTCAATACACTGCTCTGGCCATTGGCCTGGTAGTGCTTTTGATCGGTGAAATTCTACCCAAAGCTCTTTTTCGGGATCATGCAGATAAGCTGGTGCCAGCAGTTCTGCCCATCCTGATGTTTTTCTATTACCTGTTCAAACCCTTGGTGGCAAGTGTGAGTGTTATCAATGCCAGGATGAGATCTGCACTCAACATTGATGAGGATGGTCATTTCCATAGTCTCAGCAAGGAGGATCTCAGCTTTTTGTTATCCCAGGCTACCGGGGATGCCATCACCCAACCCCAGATCGACATGATTGAGGACGCCCTCGAATTCCGTGAACAAGAAG
>JAQUHL010000004.1 GCA_028683635.1 Candidatus Cloacimonadota bacterium | reverse complement strand
CTACCAGAACCCGGCGCAGATTGCCATGCTGATCGAAAAGCTGGATACAGGGCGGGCAGACTATCTGGTAACGACTGAGAAAGATGCCTCAAAACTGCAGCGTTATCCGGAGCTGATAAACAGAATAGCGATAGCAGGGCTGGAACTGATATTTGCCCAGGAAGAGGATTTTTCCAGAGCCCTGATCTCAAGGCTGGGCCGGCCCGATGCATGAGGTCCTGGATAAGCTCCAACTGGTTCATTTCTTCCTGATTTCCTATCTGATCTCCAGGGTATTCGTCAAACACAAGCTTCCGGAACGGATCCTCTATTATCTGGTCGAGACCAAACACATCTCCATCTCCAAGCTTTCCTGGATCCTGATCTCGGGAACTGCGCTCCTCTCCATGCTGATCGCCAATGTCATTACCCTGCTGACCCTTTTACCATTGCTATTGCTCATTCAAAATGAGTATCACGGAACTGAGAAAGAAAAACGGAAGTTTTCCACCCTGATGCTGCTCTCCCTGATCTGGGGGGCAAACATCGGCGGAATGGGAATGCTGACGGGAACCACCACCAACGGCATCCTCGTCTATATGTTTGAGCTTTTCAAATATCCAAACCGGCATCTCTTTTCCTTCTTTTCCTGGCTGGGTTGGGGTATCCCGCTGGTGGGATTGATGTGCCTGCTTGGGTGGGGAGTTCTGATGCTGGTCTTTCAACCCAATCAAAGGCTTTCGGCTCTGCAGATCAAGCGTCATTTGGATTCCACTTCGGTTCCCATCCGTCTGCAAAAGATCGGAATGAACCTGGCATTTGCCTTCTTCCTGAGTGCGGCCCTGCTCTCCTTTGGTATGAGCAAGATCAAAGCACAGCAGGAACTTATCTATATCCTTACCTCGCTTTGGAGCCTGATGTTCCTGTATCTGATGTTCATCCATAAATGGAAGAGCGAAGTGCGTGGCAACAATAAGGAAAGCCTGATCTCGGACAGGGATATCCTGCACGATCTGCCGATGAAGGGTCTCGTCTGGATAGGGCTGGGGATACTGATGACCGTGATCCTGGTCTGGATCAAATTTCCCCGGCTGGTCTCAGGCTGGACTCTCACCTGGGTGCAGGCAAAATATTCCATCCTGCTGCTATATCTGATCATTGCACTGATAACCACCTTCACCACAGAGGTGGTAAGCAATTCCGTCATCCAAATCAGCCTCTTTGTGGTGCTCTTTCCCCTTAGCAAAACCAATCCCGAGATCTCCTGGCAGACGATGTTGATCATCACCCTCTGCTCCACCTGCGCTTTTATGACGCCTCTGGCCACTCCCTCCAACGGACTGGGCTTCGGAGCTTCTTCCAAAATCTACCTGCGCTATATGCTGCTGGCAGGAGGGATCATGAACCTCGTTTCGGCAGGATTGATCACCCTCTGGGTGAGCTTCGCAGTACCGGCGGTACTGAGGTGGTTTGGGTGAGGGGTGGGGAGATTGAACAGCAAAAATCCTCGACAAACTTTGCCTTGACATTCTAACAAGTTTAGAAAGATTTGTATTATACGTTTACTGATATACGTGAGGTGGGAATTGGAAGGTTTCAGAGGTTCACGGTATGAGCGCTTTTTCAACCCATCAAAGTAATATTACTTTTATAACTGTTCTTAGGAGTTTTGCTTATGCTCAGAATTGAAGATATTAAACCAGGAGCATTAGTTCAGGGGCTTAAGCCCGGAGAGGAAGGAGTGTTTTGTCAAGAATACCAGATTGGGAGGGATCATTAAACAAGAGCTTCACCCCAAAAATCAGCCAAATATTCTAATCTACACTGATCAGGATGGCAGCATTCACATTGAAACCAAGCTGCAGGATGAAACTATCTGGTTGAGACAGAAACAACTGGCTGAGCTGTATCAGACAACTATAGCAAACATCAATATCCATATCCGCAATATCACAAAAGAGGGCGAACTCGATCCTGAGGCAGTTATTAAGGATTTTTTAATAACTGCATCTGATGGGAAAAGATATCATACCCTGCACTACAACCTTGATATGGTGATCAGTGTCGGATATCGGATCAAATCCCAAATTGCCACCCGGTTTCGCATCTGGGCTACAGAGCGGCTCAAAGAATACCTGATCAAGGGCTTCACAATGAATGATGAACTCCTGAAGCTAGCCGGAGGCGGTTCTTATTTTGATGAGCTTCTGGCACGGATAAGGGATATTCGCTCCTCAGAAAAGGTCTTCTGGCGAAAGGTGCTGGATATCTATGCCACCAGCATCGACTATGATCCCAGGTCAGATCTATCCCGGGATTTTTTCAAAGTTATCCAAAACAAGATGCATTGGGCAAGCCACGGCCATACTGCTGCTGAGATCATCTATCAGAGGGCTGATGCAGGAAAAGCCAACATGGGGCTCACCAACTGGTCTGGGATACAGCTCCGCAAGACAGATACCGAAATAGCCAAAAACTATCTTAACCAGGATGAGCTGGAAATCCTGAATAGAATCGTCAGCATGTATCTGGATTTTGCCGAACTCCAGGCTCTAAATAGAACCCCGATGCATATGAAAGATTGGATCTTAAAACTGGACGAATTCTTAAAACTAAGCGGTAGGGACATTCTGGAGCATGCCGGCTACATCGCTCACGAAGAAGCGATCCAGAAAGCCCGGCTGGAATATGATAAATGGCATCGGGAACAGCTTTCACAGCCTACCCCAGCAGAAAAGCACTTCGTGGAAGCCCTGCAGGAAGTGAAGCAAATCACCAATCTGACTAATCCCAAAGATAAGAAATGACAAGCATATTAGTGGGAGCGAAACAAGAGTGAAGAACTTAACCAAGAGCATCTTAAACTCAACCTATAACGAGACAAAATTTCGCTTCGATACCAGGATAAACTTTGCCTGGACAGATGATGATAAAACTCTCTATCCATCCTGAAGAGCACAGCATTTCTTATGTGAGAAGGACACACCGGAGCCAGCGACTTCTACCAAAGCCTGAAGACCAATGCAGAAACGATGGCTTATGGGCTGTGGACTGTGACTGGGGAATACCACCAAGCGAGACTGGAAGCGAAAATCCCTTGACTGAAACACCATTAAATCCATATGGGATGAAGATGTGGATATAAAGTCAAATAAATCTGTCATCAATGACTGATCGTTGTATGGCTGCGTGAGTTTAGGGCTCCATTGTCAGTATGAGATTCACAGCAACATTATCTTAGAGGCAAACGATGGTAAAGGAACTTTGTAATGAATCCAGTACCAGTAATTGACTTATTTGCAGGACCCGGTGGGCTTGGAGAGGGTTTCTCTTCTTTATTTGAAGGCAATATACCTTACTTCAAAATAGTACTGTCTATTCCAAATACCCAACATGAGCTAAACACGTTTTGTGCATCAAGGAGCTTGATATGAATAGATACTACTACTCTGCATCAATAAAGGGTTTCTGTGCAGCCTCAATGCAGACTATTCTTGGGGAACTGGTTCAAAACAGTGACTTTGATGTAAATCAAAATCAGCGAAATGCCTGGCTTTATCAGATCGACCTCTTACAAGCGCTGTTGTCTGAGTTTGATGGGCATATCTATTTTGAGTTTTCGATTCCGCGCATGGGGCATAGGGTGGATGTGATCCTCATTATTGAGAATGTGCTATTTGTTCTGGAATTCAAGGTTGGTGAATCCCATTATCCTCGGTCTTCCATAGACCAGGTGTGGGATTATGCTTTGGATCTGAAGAATTTCCACGATACGAGTCATCACGTAACTATCGCTCCTATTCTTCTGGCCAGCAATGCGAAAGAGCGTATATCTGTAATACCCCTTAACTCCGCTGATGATCAAGTTTTAGAACCCATCCTGAGTAACCCTGCATTGTTAATAAATCATATCAAAACAGTGCTGGATTTCTGTGACGGTCCCAAAGTGAATCCCATGATTTGGGAAAAGGGGAGCTACCACCCCACTCCCAATATCATCGAAGCTGCGCTATCTCTCTATAATGGTCACTCTGTTGCAAATATTGCCCGTTCCGATGCTGGAGCTATCAACTTGGGAGAAACTACAGATGCTATTCTGGAGTTGATCAACAATGCCCAGTACAATAATTATAAAGCTATTTGTTTTGTTACCGGGGTACCAGGGGCAGGTAAAACCCTGGTCGGACTCAACATCGCCACCCAAAAGATTGGTGAGGATGAATCGCTGAAAGGGGTGTTCCTCTCGGGTAATGGACCTTTGGTATTAGTACTCAAAGAAGCGCTTGCTCGGGACATGGTGGCCAGAGAAAAAAACTCCGGCAAGAGAACCACAAAAAGAGATGCACACAGCAAAGTAAAAGCTTTTGTCCAAAACGTGCATCACTTTCGAGATGATTGTCTAACAGATAGGGATAAGGCTCCTTACAACAAAATTGCTATCTTTGACGAAGCTCAAAGAGCATGGAACCGTGAACAAACCGAGAGGTTCATGAGAACCAAAAAACACCAAGCAGAATTTCCTTTTTCCGAGCCAGATTTTCTCATCTCTTGCATGGATCGTCACCAGGAATGGGCAGTTATTATATGTCTGGTGGGTGGTGGTCAAGAGATCAATACTGGCGAAGCCGGAATTGGAGAGTGGATAAAATGCTTGATCAACAAGTATCCAGCTTGGCATATATACTTGTCCGATCGTCTGCACGATTCTGAATACGACGCAGGCCTCGTGCTAAAACATCTGGCCGGACGTGAAAAGATTCGAACTATTACGGAATTGCACTTGGGTGTCTCCATGCGCTCATTTAGGGCGGAAAACGTATCCCTCTTTGTGAAGCAAGTTCTAGATCTTGATCCCAAAGCCAGAGACACGTATCAGATACTTAAAGAGAAATACCCGCTCCTGCTCTGTAGAGATATAAACACTGCTAAAGCTTGGCTGCGCCAGAAAGCCCGTGGCTCAGAAAGATTTGGTATTGTTGTATCGTCTCAAGCATATCGTCTGAAACCTCTGGCCATTGATGTGCGCTATGAAACAAACCCCGTACAATGGTTCTTGAATGAAAAAGATGATGTACGCTCCTCGTACTATCTGGAAGATGTAGCGACGGAATTTCATGTGCAGGGCCTCGAATTAGATTGGACTTGTGTGACGTGGGACGCTGATTTCCGCTACGAAAAAGGAGAATGGAAATACTGGAACTTCCATGGTGATAAGTGGCAAAGAATTCACAAAGCTGATCGCCAACAATATCTAAAGAACGCCTACCGGGTGCTTCTGACCAGAGCACGCCAAGGTATGGTGATCGTTGTCCCCGAAGGTGATCCGGACGACCATACCAGACAATGCGCTTTCTATGACGGTATCTATAACCATTTGATGGGATTAGGGATAGAAACTTTATAAGACTAAAGTCTGTTATTGCTATTTGAGTTTCAATGTAACGGCGATAAAATCCTGACTAGAGTCATCATATAGGAGAAAGAATGGCAGACTCAAGTTTGACACCACGTTTTTTTATAATACTGACAGACAGGTACTTGCAACCTAAAAAAAAGTTATTGGCACAACAAAACTTGTTGGGAATGTTTCGGTTTGAGTTAGATGATTATTGATTTTGGGATTGCAACACCTGTAGCAGCGAAGACTTTTCCTGCGCAGCCACTTACAATGGTTCGAACTCGGATATTTTTCGCCTCGGTAGCTATGTCAAAGCAGCCCAATGAGTTCAGATCATCTACTGCTTGTGTCCAAGTGAAGTCATAATAGTTTTGTTCCAGCAGTTTGGTCAGTTCTTTTTTCAGGACTAAGGCGAGAAAACTGCAAAAAATATGTCCAATATAAGGATACTCTCTATGAAAAACATTGTTGTTACCCTGCTGGTGTTGCTGATGGTGCTAACGCTTGCAAGCTGCAAGCATAAGAGTCCCACGAAGCCGGAGTCTGACGAACCAATTGTGGAACTCGTTGATCCCTGGTCTTGTGATTATTGGCTTAGCTTCGAATCCATTCCCGGAGAAAAGGAGCTTTACTGGGTGGTCTGGTACAACGGAACCGGCAATCAGATAACTTATTCGCTGACTTTGAATGGTGAAATAGTGTGGTTTAACGAAAATCAGATCGCCGTGGTTTCTGCAACGCAGGGGCAGGTTTGTGAGGGGATCTTTACGGTTAACGGGGAAGAATATCCCTTCAGCATCAAAATTGCGCATGACCTTACAGATCTCACCTGGAATGGTTATTACCATACTCCGAAGATAAGCTGGCAACTGCCTGCCTCAAATATGCATCTGTATATTTTAGCCAGATATGATACTAATGAAGGATCAATGGATTTCTACCAGGAATTACCTCCCAACAGGCGTGATTTTACTTTCGAGGAAGGCCACTGGAGAAGTATAACAGTGGGTACCATGAATTCCTTCATTAGCCGCAACTACCGCTTTGGAGTATATTCCTGGAGTTATGGGGGATTTTCCTGGAAAGAGAAAAGCGGGAAGCCTGAGGAGAGATAGACCGGGAACCCTTTTGTCGTGAGCTAATATTGAAGTCTGTTGCGCTGCCTCTGCCGAAGGGATTTCGGCAGCCCTTCGTGTCTGAGCCAAAAAGCATATCTGTCCCACTTTTCTAAACCTGCTTATCAAGACCGTTGCACATCCCGATTTTTCGAAATACATACTACCAAATATGCTGGTTGTGAGGCTTATTTTTGTAAATCTATTTCCCGCCCACCACCCCATAAGGAGTAGGGGTTCGCCCTACAACCCATTATTCCAATGGTCTTATCAATTGCAATTCAAGAAAGTTACAGCACTGATCAGAAATAATTCTTGACGAAAATCGCCGTCTTACTGTATTGGTCTCCTAAGACACTATAACAAGGAGGTGAGATGAATACTTTCACCGGAAAGCTACCCATCTTTCTGCAGCTCAAGATGGAAATTGAGGATGTGATTCTCAGCACAAACCTGAAGGCTGAGGATCCCGTGCCCAGTATCCGCACCCTGGCAGCAGAATATTCCATCAATCCGCTCACAGTATCGCGGACGATCGGAGAATTGGAAGTCGAGGGCATCATCTATAAAAAAAGGGGAATAGGCTTTTTCGTGACCGATCAGGCATTTGAGATCATAAGGAGAAAACGCATGGCAGAATATTTTGAAACTGAAGTTAAAAGCTTCGTTCAGAAGGCAGTTCAATTGGGCATCAAGCTGGAGCGCA
This sequence comes from Candidatus Cloacimonadota bacterium, assembly GCA_028683635.1. Classification (GTDB taxonomy): domain Bacteria; phylum Cloacimonadota; class Cloacimonadia; order Cloacimonadales; family Cloacimonadaceae; genus JAQUHL01. The sequence continues at coordinate 15,290 of JAQUHL010000004.1, read as the reverse complement.
TCCAGGATCTAATCAGAGAAACATACGAGGAGGAAAGCCATGGAAAGCATCATGGAAATTAAAGGTGTAAGCAAACGATTCAAAAATGTCCAGGCCTTGGACAAAGTCGATCTCAGCATCCCCAAAGGCAGGATTATCGGCCTTCTCGGTAAGAACGGAGCAGGCAAGAGCACTCTGATGCGCTGCAGGCTTGGCTTCCTCAAATATGAAGGCGAGATCCTCTATCATGGCAGACCCATCGGACAAAATGACAATCGTCTCTTTGAAAACATCGCCTTCATCCCGGATGTAAGCGCTCTGGATGACAGACTGACGGTTCAGCAGACGATCTCCTATATCAAAGGTGTCAATCCCTGCTGGAATGATCGCAAGGCAGATGCAATGCTGCTCAAAAGTGAGCTTCCCCTCAAGCAGAAAGTGAAGACCCTCTCCAAGGGCATGAAGACCAAGCTCTATCTTCTGATTGTGCTTTCCCTGGACGTGGAGTTTTTGCTCCTGGATGAACCAACTATCGGCCTGGACATCGTTTTCCGCAAGGAGTTTTTCAATACCATCCTGGGAGATTTCTTCGATGAATCGAAGACGATCCTGGTCTCCACCCACCAGGTGGATGAAGTGGAACACATCCTTCAAGACATCATTTTCATCGACAAAGGCAGGATCTTGCTTTCTGAAGATATCGAAGCACTGAAATCCCGCTATCTGGAAGTGAAGGTGCCCAGGGAATATGCAGCAGAACTGAAGAAACACAATCCCCTGCAGATCTGGGAAGGCCTGGGCTGCGTCCATGCCCTGGTAAACCAGAAACTTGATCTTCCCAATGCTGAACATGGAGTTCCCCAGCTCAAAGATCTGTTCCTTGCCAAAGTGGGAGGTGAATCATGAAGCAATTTAAAGCACTCGTCCGCAAAGATATTGCCGTCCACAAAGTAGCACTTCTGTCACCCCTCTTCATCGTGGCCGGAATATATCTTCTGGCCGGAATCATTTGGCTGATAGCGATCAGTAAAAACGCCGTTCTGAGCTTCAACTTCAATGCTCTGCCCACCGGGATCGTGGAAAACGATGCCCTAAGGGGAATTATATCCTTCGGGACCCAGTTCACGAGCTTTGTGTTTTACATCGCCATAATCTGCGGATTTGCCATGCAGGCGATTACCCAGCGTCTCTTCAACCACGATATCAAATACAAATGCGAGCTTTTCCACCGTTCGCAGCCGGTAAATATCTGGAAGAACGCCCTTTCCCGCTACAGTGTTGGGATCGGGGGGTTCATCCTTGTTTCGCTGCTCCTGGGAATTGTGAACTATCTGGTGATCAATCTCTTCGTGGTTTTAAACACTCCAATCAGTCCCGATTGGTGGATGGGTTTGAATGGCATGCTTTTGGGCTGGTTGCACACGGCCATTGCCCTTCTGGTGATCGGAAGTTTCAATTCCCTTTTTTCTTCCTTAAAAAAGGAGAGCCACAACACCTACGCAGCCCTCAGCATCTTTGGTATCGAAGCCGTGATCCGCACTGTGAACTATCTCTACGGTCTGGGTATCCCATCTCTGATCAAAGCGTTGATCCACCTCGCATTTTCCGGATTCATGGATCTTCACAAAACAGCCTTGGTGATCGGTACCGAGTACAGCAGCTATTACGGTAAAGGCCCCCTGAATACAGATCTCATGCTGAAGATAAACAGCCTCCCGGATGGCTTCCTTGCCACAATGTGGGGAAGCCTCTTCACCTGGGATATGGTAATTAAACTCCTGTTTTCTACAGTAATGATCATCCTCTCCACCCAATTATACAAACGGCGCGAGGTATCCTTTTAGGATTCCACCCGCGTGGTAAGGAGTGGTATCCGATATAAAAGAAGAATATCCATAGCCTCAAGCTGTCCCTTTCCTGTGAAAAGCAGGTTGGGACGGCTTTTCTTATGGGGTTTCTATAGGAATTGTGAAACCTTCCTTGGGATAAGATACCCAAGCCCAGCAGGTGAAAGATAATAGGCAGGGTACGTGGCGAAGCATCGTAACACGGGTCTTTAGCCCGTTCGTTATTGATTATTGATATTAAAACAGATCCAGGTAAGTTACCTATGGTACAGACAGGCTGAAGCCTATGCTACAGACAGGCTGAAGCCTGTGGTACGGCGTGCATGCGAAGCATCGTAACACGGGTCTTTAGCCCGTTCGTTATTGATACTAAAACAGATCCAATGATATTGACAGGTAAGTAACCTATGGTACAGACAGGCTGAAGCCTATGCTACAGACGGTCTGAAGCCCGTGCTACAGACAGGCTGAAGCCTGTGGTACGGCGTGCATGCGAAGCATCGTAGCACGGGTCTTTAGCCCGTTCGTTATAGATTATTGATATTAAACAGATCCAATGATAATGACAGGTAAGTAACCTATGCTACAGACAGGCTGAAGCCTATGGTACAGACGGTCTACAGTTACAGGATTCGATAGTGATTTATCGATGGAATTGTAAGGATTTTATTGACAAACTTCGCTCCTTTACTTAGGCGGTGACCCAATGGAGGATAATATGAACGAAGATCAAAACCGTGAGGATCTGCTCAGTATATTCTTGCAGGAGAAGAAAGTAAAGCTAAAAATGGCGAAAGCGATCCGCGAGGAGATTTGGGCAGGCGAAGAGCCATTGGATTATGGAACCTTTTACAGGGGAGCCTCATATTTTCATTATTCGTTGGCGTTTATTATCTGCCTGAATCTTGGGTACCTGTTTCTGGAGGGGATCTTGAAACTGCCGGTACCGCTGGCGTTGTGCCTTACAGTCCTGACGGCTTCATTCTTTTTGTGGCTTCCGCACCTGGATCATGTTGGGATTTTGATCACGAACAAGCGCTTGATAGTTGTTTCCAATCTCTTCAAACAAAAACGCGAGAGCATCTCGCATGCTGATATCAGTGTACCAAAGCTGGGGTTTGGATATCTTCAGTTCAAGATAAGAGGTAAAAGGCGAAGCTTTGCCATGAATTCTTTTTCCAAAATGTATTGGAATGAACGGAAGAAGAAGGGTTTCCAGAAGCACTTTGAACAAGCAATAAATCGTGTTTGATTTGAATGACGTAATCCCTGCCCAGCCCACCGCCCTAAAAGGAGTAGGGCTTCGCCCCACAACCCATTTCAATGGTCTTAGATTGAGCATAGTATAATCCCCTAAACGGGCTTATGTTACCTTTATGATATTCCTATCTTTAGCTAATGCTGCAGGGTGTGAACTGGGGAACCACCACACTTGTTGCTGAGGGGTGTGCGGGACTTGATAGTATGCCGGTTGATCGGATCAAAAGGGAAGGGCCGGCTGCCAGATACCAATAACTGCTGCCAGAAGCAGCAAGCTGGCAGGAGCGATCACCATCAGAGGCTGCAGCTTTTGTTTTTGTCCGCTTTTCCCCATGGTGATCATAAGGCTGGCTTTGCCGAGTCCCCAGGCGATGACAGCCAGGAGGATCAACAGAAGAGTAAGGATGAGCCAATTTCCACTTTGGATGAGGGCGGTGGCGATCAGAAATTCGCTGATAAACAGCGGTGAGGGTGGCATGCCGATGATCATGGCATAAGAGATCAGCCACAACCAGCCGCTGGCTTTGTGGGTTTCTAACAAGCCTGAGACCTTGTGGTAATGTTTGTCATGATAGAGGGCCACCACATTTCCGGCACTGAGGAAGAAGGCGGCCTTGACCAGGGAATGCCCCAGAATGTGCAAAAAACCCGCATAGACGGCGATTCCTCCAGCCCCGAAGGCCAGCATGACCAATCCCATGTTTTCAATCGAGGAATAAGCCAGGAGACGTTTATAGTTTTTAGTCTTGAGCATAAAGACCGCTGCCACGAAGATGCTGAGTATCCCCATCAGCATATAGATCTGGCGTACGCTTGCTCCCAATCCTGCTGCCCGCATCAGGCCATCAAATCTCAAAATCGGGATCAGGGCAGTATTGAGCAATGCTCCCGAAAGCAGGGCGGATATGGGAGCCGGTGCTTCGGAATGGGCATCCGGAAGCCAGAAATGCAGAGGTGCCAGGCCAATCTTGGTTCCAAAACCCACCATGATGAAGACGAACGCCATTCTCAGCCAGAAAGGTGAGATGGATCCGACCTCCCGGATCAGATTTGCCAGATTGAGATTGGCATGCTCCGGCTGAGCGATCACCAGAAGCAGAATGCCCACAAAAGCCAGGGCAATTCCCACTGAGCAGATAAAGAGATATTTCCAGGCAGCTTCGAGAGAGGCTTTACGATGCTCGAAGCTGATCAGCATTGCCGAAGCCAGGGTGGTAGTTTCAACAAAGATCCAGATCAACCCCAGGTCTTTGGCGAGGCAAGCACCGTCCATGGCAGCTACGAAGAGCATCAAACAGATGCTGTGGATCCGGTAGCTTTTTGTGGGAGCAGCCGGTTCTCCGCCCAAGCGGTACAAAGCCACGGCGGTATAGAGCAGCGAGGTGATCAGGTAGATGAACAGTCCCAGTCTATCCATCCCGCCGATCAGTCCCTGCCGGAAGTGGGCTCCCACCCCCAGGCCAAGCTGCAGCAAGGCATGAAGCAGCACGAGGATATCCAGCCAGAGATTTTTATTCAGGAACAGGGAGATCAGCACAAAAAGCAGCGGGACAGCAAAAAGCAGATAGGTCATGGTGGTTATTCCTTCAGTCCGGTGGGGCTATCCGCATCATCAAAGGTGGATTTGATACGGTTGATGAAGAGCACAGCGATCAGGATCGAGATCATGATATCCAGGGACACTCCCAGGCTCACGATATAGGGCAGGTGGCTGCCGGCGGAGAGCGAGAGCAGGAAGATCCCATTTTCCAGGATCAGATAGCCAACCAGGTGAGTGATCAGCTTTTTGTTGGCGATGATGATGAAGATGCCTTTGAGGATGGCTGCAAAAGCCACTCCAAATTCCAGGGGCATCAGCTTGTCCGACCAGCCTTGGGAAAGCACCGCCAAAGCAAAGCTGCAGACAAAGATCAGGCTCATTGTCGCCAGCGAAAAGAAATTAGAGACGCTGGGTTCAGTTTCCCGGTGCACCTGGTTTTTCCAGATCGTATCCCTGATGAACCAGGGAATCACAAAAGCTTTGAAGATCAGGGTTTCCAGGTCGATTAAAGAGAAGCTGAGCCAGTTTAGCTGAGTAGTTTTGAGCAGGGTGATGGTAAAGAGGATGATGCCCTGGAACATCAGAATGCGCAGAAGATGATTCAGCATGTTGGTGACTGAGGCAAAGAGCAGGCTCATTCCAAAGAGCAGGACCATGATTTCGAGCATTACCAGCCTCCCAGGGTCCTGGCGATCAGAGCCGCCATCACCAGCAGCGAGATGGAAACCGGCACCAGAACCAGTTCCAGATTGCGGTTCATCCTGAATCTTGCCATCAGGCTTTCCACCAGTCCAATCGAGACAAGCTGGCAAAAGAGCAGGACAAAATAAATAAGCGGTGCCCAGAAAAAGCTTCCCGGAATCAGAAGATTGCTGATCAGGGAGCAATAGATCAGCATCTTGAGCGCTGCGGTATAGTGGATCAAAGCCAGGCTGAATCCGCTATAGTCCAGGATCATAACTTCGTGGATCATGGTGAGTTCGAGGTGGGTGTTCGGATCGTCGAAGGGCACTCTGGCGGCTTCCACCAGGAGCATAATATAGAGTGCGCTGGCGATCAGCAGAGCGGAGATCAGGCTCCAGACCTCGTGAAAATTGATGCTGTGCCAACTGATGATGCTGGCCAGGGACTGCAGGGAACCGTTATAGATCAAAGCCGAGAGGATAAGCATGAAAGCGGGTTCCAAAAAGGCAGTGAAGCTCAGTTCCCGGCTGGCTCCCATACCCTCAAAACTGCTGCCGCTATCCATGGCTGCCAGCACCATTATTCCTTTTGCCAGAGCCAGGAGATAGAGAACCAGAACGAAGTCCCCGCCAAAGCCCAGAACAGATTTTTGCCAGCCCATGGGGATAAACAGCGCTGCAACAAGGGTGGCTGCCAAAGCTATCAGGGGTGCAATGCGGGTGATGAATCCGGCGGTGCTGCTCACCACTTCGTCCTTGCCAAGGAGTTTGGCAAAGTGGTAGTAGGGCTGGAAGATGCTTTGTCCCTTGCGTCCGGCCATGATGGCTTTGCTGCGGTTAATGATTCCCGGTAAGAGCAAAGGCAGGAAAATAATCATAACAATCGGGATCATGGTGCAAACCTCAATACCCAAAACATCAGCAGGATCAAAACAACCAGGCTATAGGCAATGTAGCTATTGGTCTTGCCATTGTGAATTCCGGAGAAGAGCTTAAGGAAGGCTGCTATCAACCTGGTTACCGGGAGGATGACAAAGCGTTCGACCAGGTCCCGCACCTCCTGCCGGTATTCGAGTTTGGCAGGGAAGACGGCGTTTTCGGAATCCCTGGTTTTCTTGATCAGGATAAAGGGCTTCAAAAAATGGGAGAGCGGTTGGGTATAGGCCAGCGAATTGTATTGCATGCGCGCCCGGGGCTTCTGATAGCCACAACCCCAAGTGTTGGAAAGCCTTTCCCGGACACAAATCCGGCGCACCAGCCAGAGCAGCAGTCCAAACAGAATAAGAATGCCAAATACTATCCCCATCTGCCCAAACACTAACTGCAGGCCATGCAATGCTTCTTCCTGATATCCGAACCAGGAGAGCAGGGGTTTGATGCCAAGTAAAGCAAACTGACCGGTGAGTCCCGTAACCAGGATCAAAACTCCCAGGATGACGGGTGCAGTGAGCATACCGGCTTTCATTTCCCTGGCTTTTTCTGCTTTTCTGCTGCGGGCAGTGCCCAGGAAGCTGATGCTGTAGAGCTTGCTGAAGGCTATCAAGGCCAGCGCTCCCACAAATGCCATGGCTGCCAGGGCAAAGACGGAAACCAGCATGGCCGGAAGAAACTGGCTCTTCAAGCCCTGAATCATGCCAAAATAGATGGTAAACTCACTGATGAAACCATTTCCGACCGGCAGGGCAGAGATCGCCAAAACTCCGATCAGAAAGAGCCTCGAGGTAGCAGGCATGCTTTTGGAAAGCCCACCCAGTTCGTCTATCTTGAGGCTGTGGGTGGCGATCAGGACGTTTCCTGAAAGATAGAACAGCAGTGGTTTAAACAGGGAGTGGAACAAGGTGTGCAAAAGCGCTCCTGCAAAGCCCAGGCTTGCCATCACCGGGTTACCACTTATGCCTCCCAAAAGGCCGATACAGATGCCCAAGCCGATGATGCCCATGTTTTCGATCGAGGAAAAAGCCAAGGCCCTCTTCAGGTTATCCTCAGCCAGGGCATGGATTACTCCGAAGAAGGAGGATAGCAGGGCAATCAGGAAAAACACGAGGATTTCCGCCAGGGAGAAGAGATTGCAACTGATGAGCAAAAGGATACCATAGAGCCCTGTTTTGATCATCATTCCGCTCATGATTCCCGAGACGTGGGAAGGTGCCACAGGATGCGCCTGGGGAAGCCAGGAAGCGACGGGAAAGAAGCCTGCCTTGAAGGAAAAGCCTGCCAATAGCAGGAACAAGGGAATCCTGTTCATGCCGGAGAGGGTGGAAAAATCGAAGCTGCCACTGCTCAGATAGGCCAGGCCAAAGCCGATCAGCAATAAGAATGCTCCCACCTGCATGGTGATCAGATAGTCCAGGCCTGGCTTCACGCTCTTATCCCTATCCTGGATCACGCAGAAGAAGGAGGAGAGGCTCATCACTTCCCAAAGCATCAGGAACAGCAGAGTGTGCCGGATCCATAGTATCCCGTGCATAGAGAGCCCCATCACACCGAGCCAGAAGAGATGCGAGCCCAGACCCTCTTCTTGATGTTCTCTCAGGTAGTAGTGCCCATATAGCATCCCCAAAGGCAACCCTAAGGAAAAGACCAGACCAAAGAAAGCGGAAAGGGGATTTAAGCCCAGGTGGGCAGTGCCCAGAGGCTCGGGAAAGGATATTATCCAGCTTCCGGCACTTGTGCCATATAGCGCCAAAGTATATTCATAGCCCAGAGTGAGCGAGCCCAGGATCCAAAACAGGACAAAGAATCCGGAGCGCTTCCCCAAGGCCGGGATCAGGGAAAGTAACAGGATCAGAAAGCCCATGCTCATCTGCCCCTCATCAAAGTAACCAGGCCATGGATTATGCTCAGGGGATGGGCAGGACAGCCCGGAATATAGAGCGTCACCGTCAGTTTGGATGCGAAGCTGCGGCGGATCTTGTCACTTTCTGCGAAAATGCCACCCGAGATCGCACAGGCACCGCTTAAGATCAGAAAGCGGGGCCCGGGGATGGCATCCCAGGTGCTATATAAGGCTGCTTCCATGTTTTGGGAGATCGGCCCGGTAAGGATCAAGGCATCTGCATGGCGTGGTGAGGCCACAACCTCGATTCCGTAGCGTCCCATATCAAAATTTACATTTGAACAGGCACCAAGCTCAAGTTCGCAGGCATTGCAACCTGCAGCCGAAACATTGCGCAAGGCAAAGGAACGCCTGAACTGCCGGGGTAAGCGGGTTTGGATGGAGGTCTCTGGATAATCCTGCTGTCCGGGACGGATGATAAGTTTTTCCCGGGAATCGGCTGCCAGGCGAAAATCTGCTTCGAAACTGACAGCTTCGGGATCCAAGCGCTGGCATTTTCCACAGAAGATGCAGCGTCCCAAATCCAATCCAGAGTCACTGATGGCATTCACTGGGCAGCATTTGGCAAGAGCAGCGAGATCGGCACCGGCACTGAGCCTGGGGACTCCCGGAAAGGCTTGATTGATCTTTGCTTTCAGGGGATCCGGAATTGCCTGGTAGCCGTGCAGAATCCTGGCTTTCAAAAGCTCGAACATCAGAGGTCGCTCCCGCAATAGGAAAGATCGAAGCTCTTGTTGCACAAAGGGAAATCTGAGATTCCCTCTCCCCGCACGGCGATTGCCAGAGCCTGCCAGTTCACAAGGGATGGATCCACGATCCGGTAAAACTCCGTGCTGCCGTCCCCCGCGGTTTTGGCAAGATGCAGAATCCTGCCCCGGTAGCCTTCCACAATCGAGATTGCCAGGCTGTCCGGCTTGATTTCTTTGGGTTTTTGGGATAGGGGCTTTGTATCCAGGGGTTCTTTGAGGAGCATAAACAGTATATCAAAGGACTGCATGATTTCCAGATAGCGAAGCTGGGCACGGGCATAGACATCTCCACTGCATTCTGTGCAGGGAATAAAATCAATTTGGGGATAAAGGGGGAAATCCACCCTGGAATCAAGCTTCAGACCGGCAGCTTTGGCAACGATACCGGTGAAGCCATACTCACTGGCTATAGGTGCTGTCACCTTTCCTGTATCGTCAAACCTGGAAAGAACACTGGGCTCGGAAAGCATAGCCTCGCAGGAAAGCCTGATTCGGTTTTGAGTTTTCTTCAGATTGCTCACTATCCCTTGCGCCAAAGCCATGGGGATGCCATAATTTACACCTCCGGGACATAGCCAGCGTTTGCCAAACCTGCTTCCGCAGATTGAGAGAGTTGTATTGATCACCTCGGTTCTGAGCGCTGCCAGAAGGTTCTGCCCCAGAAGATAGGCCACATCTCCCGCCAGAGCCGATAACACAGCCAGGTGCATGGCAATCCGTTCCAGTTCCAGGGCAATGATCCTGATCCTGACGCCCAGGGGAGGGGTGGCTGTCAAAGCCTCCACAATCCCGCAATAGGCCAGAGCATGGCCGATGGCAGTGTCTCCGGCAATGCACTCTGCCAGTGATACCTTATCCCGGATATCATCTTGTTCGAAGATGCGGATGATTCCCCGGTGCTGGTAGCCAAGCTGGATTTCGAGATATTCCACGATTTCACCCCGGCAGGTAAAGCGGAAATGCCCGGGTTCGATGACTCCGGCATGCACGGGACCGACTCCTACTTCGTGCAAAGCTGATGATTGGCTGGCAAAGAACTCATAACCCTCATAGATATCGCCCCGGGGATGACGGACAGGTTTGAGCCAGGGATGGCCAATAGGAACCAGACCCTGCTCTTCATAAAGCTCACGCTCCAATATTTGGAAGGATGGAAACTGGGGACTTAAGGAAGGAAAGGAAAGAGTGCTGGGAAAATCGCCATTCAGAAGCTTGAGTTCTGCCCCCTGATGAAGCAGGCAAAAAAGCTGACGGTTTTTGCTGCCAAACAAAGTCATCGGGCTGTATCCGTTTTGACACAGCTTCCGGATTTGTTCAAAAAAAGCCACGCTATTTAACCGGGCTGGCAGCTCCAAACAACTAGGATTTGTCATCTTCCTTGCTTCTTATTTAATTGCCCAAGCGATACTTGCAGTCTCGGTCAAGGGCTCAAAGACAGCTTTATATAAGGCGGGGTTTTGTAAAGTAATTTCCGGAATACAGATATCCGGAAAGCCCCTGCAAACAAGAGCGGGAGAAGCTGCTTAATCCTCGGGAAGGGTATAGGGCTCCTTCAAGAGGAAGGGATGCAGAAACTTGTGGTCGATCGCCCGCACCGGGCAATTCCACCAGCAGCGCAGACAGAGCAGGCACTTTTCACCGAAGACGTGCTTGCCATCCTGGATGCTGATATTGGCTGAGGGGCACTGGGATTCGCAGAGACCACAGAGCGTGCAATTGCTGTTAACAATCCAGCGTTTGGAGCTTTGAGAAGCACCGTGTTTTTCCAGGCGGGCAAAGGCATAGCAGGATTTTTGGAAAGGAGCTTCCGGCACCCGGTTCTTGATTCCTGCCACAATTGCCCTGGCGCTGCGCTGGGCCAGAGAACGGCATCTGTAATAGCGTTTTTCCACCTTGGACGGTCTGGCGGTTCCAAAAGCATTGGGTGGCATTACATAGAGCTGTTCATGCCTGAGCCTCCAGCCCAGGTTGGAAAGTTTTTCCCGGATCCGGAGGGTGGAACCACCATTCAGGATGCTACTGCCTGCTGTCTTGAACAGAAAATATGGCTGGCGGGCCTGGGGAAGAGAATCCAGAAAATCATAGAAAATCTGAGGAGCGTCCAGGGCATGAACCGGGTAGCCCAGACCAATGAGATCCCATTGGCCAAGATCGAGGCTTGCCTTGCCCAGGGTAAACTCTTCCATGGGCATGAGCACACAGTGTTCCCGCTTGGCGAGAAACTCTCTTTGCATAACTTCGGCCATCCGGGCAGTATTGCCTGTGCCACTGAAGTAAATGATCAGAATACGCATAATAATGTCCTATTCAAATTCTGAGCAGAGTCGTAAGTCCCGACTGCAGGTGGCCACTAACTGCTGATCTTCCGGTTCAGTTGTTTTCTTTGTGCAACTAAACACCGACAAAACCAGTAAAAACGAAAGAACAAGTAACAACATTCTCTTGCTGTTCATGGTTCCTCCATTGACTCATGTTCATCTGCCTGTTTTCTATCCCAAGCATCCACTCCTGAGCCGGTAGGGTGTGTTCTGGATTACGTGCTACTCATAGCTTGCCTTATTTGATCTATGCTACTTTTCGTCAATGTTTATTTCATCGAGTAAGACCCTTGCACATCCCGATTTATCGGTTTGCAGACTCCCAAATATGCGGGTTGTGAGGTTTATTTTTGTAGATCTATTCCCGCCCAACACCCTAAAAGGAATATGGCTTCGCCCTACAACCCAATATTCAATGGTCTTATTCTTTATATTCTAGCCCCAACAATCTTTACTTGACAGTATTCCCTCGCGCTGTTGCAGTGCCCACAAAATAAACAGGAGGCCGATCCGATGCGCCAGCAAGACTAAGCAAGTAATAGCTCTCGCATTGAAAATTCGTAATACCTTCAATCTGTGAGCTGTTACTGAAGTATCCCCCCGTAAGCATAAACAGGAGGAATCATGCAGTTTATTCAGCTCTCAAAAATACAATTTACCTATCCGGATTGTTACAATCCTGTCCTGGATGGGATTGATCTCGTTATCGGCACCCGGGACAAGATCGCTCTGATTGGCAAGAATGGTTCAGGAAAGACCACCTTGTTGAAGATCATTCTGGGCAGATTAGACCCCAGCGGGGGAAGGATCAGCTATCCGGCCACTCCACCCAGAATCGCTTACCTGGCCCAGGATACAAAAATCAACGATTCCATTTGTGTGTCTGATTACCTTTGCCAAAGGGATCCTTCCAGATATCAGATCATCGGGCGCATCAAAGCACTTTCGGGCCAGGAAAGCTTAAGTCCGGAAGAGGGATTGGAACTTTCTGGCCTATGGCACGAGCATCAGACCCTCAGTATCGATGCCTGGGAGCAAGAGCTTAACTCGCTCATCATTGAAATGAACCTGGAGCAGTTTCGGTCAAGAGCATGCAACACACTATCAGGAGGCGAATCCACCCGCTTGCGAATCGCTGCCCTGCTTTTGGAGCATCCGGATATCATCATCCTCGATGAACCAACCAATCATCTGGATATTGAAAATCTGCTCTGGTTGGAACAATGGCTGAATTCCTATTCCGGGGCCGTGCTCTATGTATCTCATGACAGGGTGTTTATCGATAATACCGCCACCAAAGTTGCCAGCCTCACCCAAGGAAAACTGGAGGTGAGAGCGGGTAATTACCAGAGTTACACCACAGACAAGGCCTGTCTTCAGAGCTATCAGCTCGAACAGTACCAAGAGCGTAACAGATTGCTGATCAAGCTCAATGAAGCTGCTCAAAGAAGAAGATCCTGGGCAAAAACATTCCAGAAGGAAACCAAATCCGAGGGGGGAGGCCATGTCTATGAATCCATATTCAATGCAGCCCGAACCCAGATGCAGCAGGCCAGAAACATCGAGAAAAGGATCACCATGCTAAAGGAAAGATATCCTGTGGAAAAACCCCTGCGTGAAAAACCCCATAGCATCCGTTTCGAAACCTGCCCGGGCAGAAACAAGGAAGCCATTAGCATATCCGCCATGTACTTCGCTTATAACGGCCAAGCCCTGTTTACGGATTATTTCTTTTATCTGGAAGGAAGGGACAGGCTTTGGCTCTCCGGAGTAAACGGCAGCGGTAAAACCACGCTTCTCAATCTTTTGGCGGGAGTGTTGGAACCAGATTCAGGAACAATCAGCTATTCCAGAGGACTTCGGATTGGCTATTATCGACAGGACCTTTGCTTTTTGGATGCCGAAGAAACGGTTTTGGGACACCTGAAAACAATCTGTGGCAACGAAGAGGAAATTCAAAACCTGATGGGCTGTCTTGGCCTCAAGAATGAGCTTGCCCAGGAAAGGATAGGGACTCTTTCCTGGGGAGAAAAAGCCAAGGTGCAGCTTCTTTCCCTATTGGTCGGCAATTATAACGTCCTGCTTTTGGATGAGCCCACCAATCATCTTGATATCCGCAGCCGGGAGATGCTCGAGGAAGCACTTCACAAGTTTGAAGGTGCATTCGTCTTTGTCTCTCACGACCGTGCCTTTATCCAGAGGCTGGCAAGCAGGGAAGTGAATCTTAGCCCGTAGCAGCAAGACTGATGCACTGGAGAATTGCCGTATTCAGCCCCTTTGTAAGTGTAGCCCTCTGGACCGAAGCCATCCTTCATAATATTTGCGATGCAGCCAAATCAGGCTGCACCGCACAACTAATTCTTTGTGTATCTTATTTCATCAATACCACTTTGCGGGCAGCTTTATAGTTGCCACTGGACATGTGATAAAAGTATATTCCCGAGGTAACTGCCCTGCCATCCTGATCACGTCCATCCCAATAGAAGTTATAAATTCCTCCCTGGGGGTGGGATGCCTGGAAGCTGCGGACAAGCTGTCCCTTGGAATTGAATACATCCATGCGTACATCTGCTCCTTTTTCCAATTGGTAAGGCAGAGAAGTGAGCGGATTGAAGGGATTGGGATAAGCACTCAGGAGAGCCGTGGTCCTGGGAAGTTCGGGGGGATTGATCTCGGGGTAGTTAGTCTCGACGAGCAATTGAATGGGTCCATAATAGTTGCTGAGACCGTCCAGATCGAGGCTTTCCAGCCAATAGTAATAAGTGCCGGCTTCGAGAAATTCACTATCCTTAAAATGATAGTTTTGGACCGTGGAGCTGTTTTGGGCGGGTATGAGCTGGCTGATCAGTGTCGACAAGGCAAAGACTTCGGAATCATGGCGATAAACCTTGTAGCCACTTAGATTGGTTTCGGACTGGGCTGTCCAGGTGAGCTCAACCAGGTTTTCTGCAGTCAGAACTGCTGCAAAGCTGCTGAGTTCCACAGGCAGAGTGGAATCTTCGGAATCCGGGAAGAGAATGATCAGATCCCCGTCCATTTTGGCTTCCATGACCGTGAAATAGACATAGGTGGCTGTCCAATCTGCTTCAGCGGGAACGATCTGCCATTCCAGGGATGGCTCTATCCTGTATGCCACATTTTGCGGAGCAAAGCCCAGATCGGGATTGATAACCACCAGCCTGCCATTCATGGGAACTCCGCTGATAATGATATATAAGCCATCATTGCCAAAGGGAGCATCAGGCAGTTCCAAACCGGTGGAGATATCGGGAGCGAAGTTTCCATTGACGTTTGGAAGAGAAACTACCGGTTCAATATCAACCAGGCCGGTCACCGCACCACTCTCATAGATATCGGTTGTGGTGAAGCTCCAAAGGTCACCTTGCCCGCTGTCCTCCCCAATGTAGGGATCCACTCTCCAGAAGTATTGCTGATTGTAGAGCAGCGGATTTTCGGGCTGGTAGCTGGTTAAGTTACCATCATAGACCAGTTCGGCAGGCGGATTATCAGTTCCCAGATAAAGCTTGTAACCACTTGGCGTAATTCCATCTGCTTCCCAGCTGATTTCCGGCCTGATTGCTGTGTCCACAGCATTGTTTTCCGGGCTCAGATTGGCAACTCCAATTGCGGTGGTAAAACTTACTTCCTCGCCATAAGCGGTACCGGCAGAGTTTGTGGCATAGGATCTTACAAAGTATTGGGTCTCAGCACTCAATCCAGTAAGGTTTGATGTGAAAATAGCGACACGGGGATTGACCCCCAGAGTGGTTTTGCTATCGTCTATTGTCGGCATACCAGAAGTATTCCAGCAATGTCCATGCTGAGTGGGGTTGTCGATGCCCAGAGCGTCCATATAGCCATTGGCCTGGGCACTGATGTAGCTGATGTTTGTAACCGGGTTGGTTCTGGGTTGGGATGGATCAAAGCTGTTGTTTATCCCCACATAGTTTTCATCAAACGAGGTTCCATATTGACCTGTCCAGGTCCGGGTATCCCTGCCACCCACTTTCAGGTAGATATATCGTACTCCGGTGCTGTTCACGGTAAAACGGTCCCCATGGCTCTTAATCGCCCTTTG
>JAQUHL010000153.1 GCA_028683635.1 Candidatus Cloacimonadota bacterium | reverse complement strand
CCTGAACTGGTGAGGCCTGTGTCCCCAAAAGTGATGGCAACACTAAAGCCTCCCACATAATAGATGTTTCCTTCAGCATCGGTACAAAGACTGCTGCTTACGCACTCTGCGCCACTGGCTCCGGCCTGTGCAGTCCATTGCCAGTCAACAGTCTGTGCACTCAGAGCTGAGACTGTCACAAATAGAAAAAAGAATAGGTAGCACCATAGGCTTTTCATCTTATCCTCCCTGCAAAAATCATTGCACCTCCGAAAATAAACTGCGTCAAGAATCGGTCAAGGTTTTTTTTGCAGAAAATGGCGCACGTTGCTGTGAATATTGGCAGCGGAGTCTGCCTTCCTGTTACATTCAAGACCGTTGCACATCCCGATTTATCGAAATGCAGGCTTCCAAATATGCTGGTTGTGGACGTGTTTTTGTAAATCTATTCCCGCCCACCACCCTATAAGGAGTAGGGCTTCGCCCAGCAATCCATTATTCAATGGTCTTTTTCAGGTTGATATCCGCAATACTGCCTCCCACCCCTGAGAAAAAGCTCTCCCCAAAAACACCCTCTATATATATTACGTAAGACGTTTTGAGTGATTCTGAAATTTATTTTTGTTCTTCCGCTGCACTCGGAAGCCTATCTGCTTGTCATCATTGCATTTATACGGTTTCTACTTAAAAAAAATAATAGGGCGGGGCATGGGTCAGCGCTCCATATGACCCTTGCACATCCCGATTCATAGAAAAACGGACTTCCAAATATGCTGGTTGTGAGGCATAGCTTTGTAAATCTATTCCCGCCCACCACCCTAAAAGGAGTAGGGCTTCGCCCTTCAACCCATTATTCGAAGGTCTTTGTTACTTTATGGTAAACTCTGGATTATCAGCATGAGGACTGATAGAAAAAACTTTGCCAAGCCTGCCAGTATCTTCGGAATGATGCATGAAGCCTGCTTTTTTTACTTGACCAGATTTGGCTGTTCCATAAAAGGGCGATAAAGGTAAGTTATGAACCCATATATGAATAGAAAGCTGAATATCACATATCAATACGGCTTGGATGGCAAGCGGAAGACCCTTTTTGTCTCCAGGTTCACAGTGATCGCCCTGCTGGCCCTGGTGACGGTCTCGGTGGTTCTTTCCTTTGTTTTTCTATTGTTTTATGCCCCTGCCCTGGGAGAAAGAGCCAAAACCAAAGAACTGCAAAAAGAAAACGAGCTTCTGCGCGACAGGCTGGAAAGCTTTGCCACCCAGATAGATTCGATCAAGGCCCAGATCGGGATCAATGATTCCATCCCCTTGAACGGCGGGACTTATTATCCTTATGTGGATACCGATAAGGAGCATGAGGATCCCTGGCTGGAGACCCGCATATCTTACATCGGGAAAGGCATTGTGCTGATCAACGAGCAATTGCACAGCTCCGAACTGGATGATTATGAACTACTGTTAAAACAATATCCCGAGCTGGCATTGAGTGATGGCAAGCCTTCCATTTATCCCACCTTTGGCAGTATCGCCTCAGGCTGGGGAATGAGGATCCATCCCATTTATGGGAATCTGGAATATCATACTGGATTGGATTTTGCCAATGGTGCCGGTACGCCCATTTATGCGACCGCTGCCGGAGTGATCTCCTACGTGGGTTATGAGCGGGGCTATGGCAGGCATGTAAGGGTTAAACATGCAGAGGGTTATGAAACCAGATATGCACATTTGTATAGCACCCAGGTGCGAAAAGGGGATTTCGTAAAAAAGGGGCAGATCATCGCCCTGATGGGCAGCACGGGAGTATCCACGGGCAACCATCTGCATTATGAGGTATTGGTCAAGGGAGTGAAGGTAAATCCCAGTTCCTACCTGAACCGGATCGATTTTGACCTCTTCACCCAAAGATGAATTCCCCCTGTGATGTTGCCTGGCTCTTTGGCGGGCACTCTCCCCAAAACATTCCCAGCGGTTACTCCGCAATCCGGGAACAGGATCTGATCCTCGCCATAGATAGTGGGCTGGATTTTGTCCACGCCCGGTCCTGGAAGCCGGATCTGATCATCGGAGATTTTGATTCGCTCTCGGATCTTTCCCTGCTGAAGCGCTATGATAAAGTGGAGCAGATCTCCCACAACCCTGCCAAAAACGAAACCGATACCGAACTTGCCGTGCTCTGGTGCATCAAGCGGGGGATCAAAGAAATGATCATCTGCAACGACATGCAGGGCAGGCTCGACCACAGCCAGGCCCTGATCCAAAACCTGCTTCTGGCACATGAACATGGCATCAAAGCCAGGATCGAAACAAAGTGTGAACTGTTGTTTTTCCTATCGGAAGAAACCCCTATCCCTTACCCACCCGGGAACCTGCTTTCCCTGATACCCATGAGTGATCTGGTGATCCTGAACAAAAGCGAAGGCCTGCGCTACCCCCTGGACGGTTTGCACATCAAACGAAGCTCCTCCCGGGGAATCAGCAACGAGATTGAAACTCGGGGAGCCAGGATCTGGAAAAGCAGCGGGGAGATTTTGGCGATAGTGACGATTTTATCATTGACAGAAAATTGTGCCTTGATAT
Source organism: Candidatus Cloacimonadota bacterium (assembly GCA_028683635.1). Classification (GTDB taxonomy): domain Bacteria; phylum Cloacimonadota; class Cloacimonadia; order Cloacimonadales; family Cloacimonadaceae; genus JAQUHL01. Next base: position 2,806 of record JAQUHL010000153.1, on the reverse strand, counting down.
AATAGAGAAAGATGAACTCAATTGGGAGATTATGGTGATTATGAAAGACGAACAGGATTTGAGCTTTGAGCAATCCCTGAAAAAGCTGGAAGGAATTGTGGAACAATTGGCTTCGGGCTCTGCCAATCTCGAAGAAATGGTACAGCTCTATGAGCAGGGAATAGTGTATCTAAACCATTGCCGGGACAAGCTGGAACAAGTGGAAACCAAGATCAGAACCGTCTCCCAGGGGATCAACCAGGCAAAAGAGGAAGAGAATGGACTATAAGGCACTGTTGAAAAAGGATATGAAAGAAAAGCAGGAATTGGTAAACATCATCCTGGACCGCTATTTACCCCGTAAGGACGAATATCCCAAGGAACTTCATAAAACAATGCGATACAGCGTCTTCGCCGGAGGAAAAAGGCTGCGCCCCTATCTTACTACCCTTGCCTGGCAGCTCTATCAGAACAATCCAGAACCCATTACTCCGGTTGCGGCTGCAATTGAGATGATTCATACCTACACTCTGATCCACGACGATCTTCCCGATATTGACAACGATGAATACCGCCGGGGCAAGAAATCCTGCCATGCCATGTATGGAGAAGGCGCAGCCCTGCTGGCTGCCGATGCGCTCCTGGTGGGAGCCTTTGAACTGGTGGCAATCTCTGAATTTGACGATAAACTGCGGGTGCAATTTATCCGTGAACTGGCTTCCGAATGTGGAATCAAGGGCCTGATCGCCGGCCAGATGATGGATATCGAATCCGAAGGCAAGGCCATCGACAAAAAGATGCTGGATTTCATTCACGAAAACAAAACCGGCAGGCTGATCAATCTTTGTCTGCGCTTTGGAGCTCTGGCGGGGGGAGCCAATGCCAAAGAACTGACTGCCCTGGCAGAATATGGCAAGAGGATCGGGCTGGCTTTTCAGATTACGGACGACCTCCTGGATATCGAAGGTTCCAGCGAAGATCTGGGAAAAAGCATTGGGAAAGACGCGGCCCAGCACAAGGCAACCTTCCCTGCCATCTATGGCATCGAGGCCTCCCGGGAAATGGCGACAGAACTGATCGAAAAGGCCAAATCCGCACTCAAACCCTTTGGTTCCAAGGCCCTACTCCTCGAGGCTCTGGCCGATTTCATCCTCAGCAGAAAGTCCTGAAAAACCAGTGAATATCAAATATAAGTTATTGAGCGCTTCCGCTCAGCCCCCCAAACGCATGAGCAAACATGCTTCCGGATTTGATCTCTGTGCAGATCTCAGAGTACCCATAATCCTTTGCCCTGGGAAGAGATTTCTGGTACCGACGGGCATCGCCCTCGAAATCCCGGAAGGCTTCGAAGCCCAGATCCGTCCCCGCAGCGGCTTGGCTATCAAACACGGAATCGGCATCCTGAACTCACCCGGAACCATCGACGCAGATTATCGCGGTGAGATCAAAATCATCCTCTTCAATGTATCTGATATTGAATTTCTCATCACTCCCGGGATGAGAATCGCCCAGATGGTTTTTGCCGAAGTGTTGGATTGCGATCTGGAGGAATGCGGGAACCTGAGCCCCACCGCAAGGGACGAGGGCGGTTTTGGCCACACGGGCATATAGGAGAACTGATGAACAAAGTGCTGAGCGAGAAGATTGTTAAGCTCAAAAAAGAACGTAACGTCCTGATCCTGGCGCATAACTATCAGGCAGTGGAGATCCAGAGACTGGCAGATTTCTGTGGGGATTCCCTCCAGCTTTCCATCCAGGCAAGTAGCTCGGGAGCGGATATCATCCTCTTCTGCGGCGTGCGTTTCATGGCAGAAACTGCTGCCATTCTAAATCCCGAAGCCAGGGTGCTGCTTCCTGTGTGGGATGCGGGTTGTCCCATGGCGGATATGGTTACAGCAGAGCAATTGAGAGAACTGAAGAAGCTTCACCCGGGTGCAGTGGTCGTCTGCTACGTCAATTCCTCCGTGGAAGTGAAAGCCGAGAGCGATATTTGCTGCACATCCTCCAATGCCGTGAAGATCGTTTCCAGCTTACCTGCCGATCAAAAGATCATCTTTGTTCCGGATCAGAACCTGGGTTCCTGGGTTGGGAAACAGACTGGACGGGAAGTCATCCTCTACAACGGATACTGCCCTGTGCATCACTTTGGCTTCACTGCTGGCCAGCTTGAAGATCTGCGAAAAAGCCATCCCGGCTATACCCTCCTGGCCCATCCGGAATGCCAGGGCGAAATCGTGGATGTGGCGGATAAGGTGATGTCCACCAGTGGGATGCTCAAATATGCCGAAGATCATGATGAACTGATCATTGCCACGGAAGAGGGGCTGGTGCAGTTTTTGAATTATCTTTATCCCGAGAAAAAGATCCTTGCCCTCAATTCCAGAGCGATTTGCCAGAATATGAAAAAGACCCATCTCAGCGATCTCTATGATGCCCTAATCGAGGATAAATATCACATTCAGGTCGAGCCCGTGATTGCAGAACGGGCGGTCAAATGCCTGAAAAGGATGCTCGAGCTTTCCTAAGCCAAGACATAGGATGAAGCTAAAGCGGGTGGATCTGCCCTTTACAGGGAAACATATATATCAGGATCTTCATTCCCAATCCGTGAGCAGTGCTGCCGCCTTTCTATCCTCCTATATTATAGAAAATTTTGCTGCGGAGGAAAGCCGGGTCCTGGATCTGGGCTGCGGTTGCGGGATCATCAGTATCATGATCTGCCTTTGCAGACCCAGGTGGAAGGTGCAGGGGATAGACCTGCAAACGGAGCTGATCCAAATCGCCCGGGAAAATGCCAGGCTCTGTGAGCTTGAGATCAGTTTTGAGG
>JAQUHL010000003.1:8868-22578 GCA_028683635.1 Candidatus Cloacimonadota bacterium | reverse complement strand
CTTAAGTGACTCTGCCACTGGCAGAAGCGCATCGTTCAAAGAAGCATATTTGCTTTCGAAACCTGGATAGCGGGGATCCGTTTTCTTCAAGGCAGGAGGAGGAATATCAAAGCTCCTGCGCCAGATCTTAACTTGTTCCTCTCCATATTGTTCTGCCGTCTTTGCTTTGTTCAAGCCCTGCAGAGCACCATAATGGCGTTCGTTCAAACGCCAGTCATGATGAATCGGTAGCCACATGAGATCCATCTCATCCAGGGTTAGCCAAAGAGTACGGATAGCGCGTTTCAAAACAGATGTCCAGCATTCATCAAAACAAAATCCAGCTTCCTTGAGCCTGCGTCCGGCTTCTTTGGCTTCCAGGGTGCCTTTTTCTGAGAGGTCAACATCCGTCCAGCCGGTGAAGAGATTTTCTTTATTCCACAGGCTTTCTCCATGGCGTACAAGAACTATTTTATTCATTTCTTATCTCCTTTGCAATCAACCAGATCCGGTTTGGTTTTGTAAACTATCGCGTCTTCCAAGTGTTCCACATAACGGGCAAGAATAAAGAAAAAATCCGAAACTCTGTTGCAGAACTCCAGAATAGTAGGAGAAACTTCTTCCGAATGGGAGAGAGCTATGACCCTTCTTTCGGCACGTCTGGCCAGAGTCCTGCAAACATCGAGCTTGGCCGAAGCCTTTGTGGATCCAGGAACCACAAAGCCCTTGAGATCCATTTTTGCTTCGTAGGAGCGGCTGGTTTCAGTGATGTTGAGGACATCGGATTCGCAGATGGGTATCACATATTCCTTGCTTTTGGATGCCAATTCTCCCATTACCCTGAAAAGAAGATTTTGCAGGTCAACGAGTTGAGACCGGATAAGCGGTTCCTGGATGTAATGCTTGGCAACTCCGATATTGGCATCGAGCTCATCCAGAGTGCCATAGGCATCTACTCTAAGGTCGTCCTTCCAGACTCTTTCCCCACTGAATAAGGAAGTTTGTCCCTTATCTCCGGTTTTGGTAGTAATGCTCATTATTTCATCGCAATTACGGATATTTCGATCAATCCATCTTTGGGTAAACGAGCTACCTGGATCGCTTCGCGGGCAGGATAGGGGGCACTAAAATGGCGGCCATAGATTTCGTTCAGTTCGGCAAAATTATCCATATCTTTAAGAAAGACAGTTACTTTCAAAACATGCGCAAAGCTGTAACCGGCAGCTTCAAGGATCGCTTTGATGTTGCTGAATACCAGGTTTGCCTGGTCTGCAAAGCTGTCTGGCATTTGGTTGGTGACGGGATCGAAACCTAGCTGTCCACTCATAAACAGAGTGTTGTTTCTGATCACAGCCTGGGAATAAGGACCGATGGCACTGGGGGCTTTGGTAGTTTGTACTGTTTGCATTTTATCTCCTATTCTTGTTGTAATGCCTTTCTGGCGATTAGTATCTCTGAAATTATCTGGTTGAGTGGTACATAGCTTTGGTAGCCTTTGCTCAAATTGCGGATTAAGGCCTTTCCATCGAGGATATTTTCATCCCGGAGGATTATCATCACAGGGCAGTTGAAACTGGTGGCATTGGCGATATCGGTTTCGGTATCTGATATGGATGGGCTCAGGATTGTAATAATGTTGTGGGTCTGTAGTTCTTGAGAAATCTGGAGCATCATGATTTCCAGATCGGAGGATTGAGAGCATACATAGACGGAGAATGGTTCCCTTTTGGAAAGAAAAATATCTCGCTGGTTCATCAAAGCAAAGATAATATCCAAATTCAGATAAAAGCCCACGGCTGGTATTTTCTTTCCGGTAATCATCCCAGAGAGGTGATCATATCTGCCACCGCCACCCAGGACGAGCTTTTTATCCTGGTATTCCAAAACAAAATCAAAAACAGTCTCGTTGTAATAGGCAAAGTTCTTTACCAGATAGTGATTTACTGAATAGTCATTGGCAAGATTGGCTTGGATTTTTTTTACCTTGGCAAAATCAGCATGGCATTTTTTGCATAGGAAATCCTGGATCCTGGGACCCTGGAACGCCGTGTGCAGGCAGTGCTCCTGGACACAGCGGGTATCGGCCAGCGGGTTTTGCATCAGATCATTGTAACAGCTCTTACAAAATTCATTCTGATGCTCAGACAGATACTTGCGCATTTCGTTGAAGAACTTGGGACGGCAATCCTGGCAACCATAGCTGTTGAGCTCGAGTTTCGTTTCTTTCAAGCCGAGTTCTGTGCAGATTTTCATGCCCAGACTGATGATTTCATTCTCGCTCAGAATGCTGTCACTACCCAGAAGCTCCACCCCAAGCTGATAGAATTCCATAGGGTTTTGTCTTTTGTCCTTGCGAAACATGGGGCCATGATAATATAGGCGGTGTGTACCCTGAGGTTTGAAGATTTTGGCAATGTGATGCAGGACGCTTATCGTGCCTTCCGGCCTCAGGCTGAGGAGGCTGATGTTGTTATCAGGAGAGCTGAGGTTTAAGACCTGTTGAACGGCCTGGAATGCCTCTTTATCATCCATCAGGGCTGTTATCCCCTTGTGCAATACATCGTAATCCTGCAGGATGGAAAGCCTGATTTCCTGATAGTTGTACAGTGCAAGAACCTGATCAATTTTGGATTCTATGCTCTTCCATTTCCAGACATCTTCGGGCATAAACTCGTGAAAGTTTTTCAGCTTAACGGGCATCATCACTCCCAAATTGTTTTTTCCAATCTTCTTCTTCCCTATAATTCTGTCAACTCATTTCGCCAATGATGATGAGGAGGATGAAATCAGAAAAGACTTGACGAAAGAGCCTGATTCAGAGATTTGGCACAGACTATGGAAGAAATAAGTTTAGAAAATAAGAGACATGGAGCATAAACGATGAAAAAATTCTCCTGGCGCGGTCTAATCATCATAATTTTTATGTGCTTAACCGCATTCTACTTAGCGCCTTTGGCGTTTCCCAATTTGCTTCAAAATTCCATTTGGAAGAATAAAACCTTGCGTTTGGGATTAGATCTAAGGGGCGGAATGGAAATCCTATTGGAAGTTGATATCAAAGATCTCACGGAAGCAGAAGCAGATGACGTGGTCAAATCCAATATCGAGATTATCCGCAACCGTATTGACCAGTTTGGTGTGGCCGAACCAGTCATTCAGAAAATGGGCGTGGACAGGATTCTCGTTCAACTGCCCGGTGTGGATAATTATGAAGGAGCAGAGACTCTTCTCAAGCAAACAGCCCGTCTTGAATTCAAACTGGTGGCTGAAAACGACAGAGCTGAAGAGGTGATCAAATTGCTCGATGAAGTTCTATCCAAAAATGCAGACCGATTTCCGGAGCTGAACCAGGATTATCAAAAAGAAATAAAAGCAGATACCCTCAGTACCGGAGAAAATGGGATCGGGAAGGGTATATTTGGCCGATATATCGTACCCAGCCAATATGATTTTGAGGTACGAAGCAGCGATCTGCCAATGGTAAGCCGGCTTATGGAAGACAGCCTTTTCACCCAGATGTTTCCCATCGGATATCAGCTTGCCTTTGATAAGGACGAAACCAAGACCGAGCAAAAGCTTTACATCCTCCATTCCAACGTGGAACTGAGCGGTTCTGATATTCACAAAGCCAAAGCTGAGTTTGGTTCCAACAAGAGCGATCCACGCTTTACAAATGATCCTTATGTTTCAATCGAAATGAATCGTGAGGGCGCTCGTCGGTTTGAAGATGTGACTGCGAAGAACATTAACCGTCGCCTGGCCATCGTCCTGGATGATAAAGTATATTCTGCACCAAGTATTGGCGATCGGATCGCCGGAGGAAAGGCTCAGATCACTGGCAGATTCACCGTCAATGAATCCTCCCAGCTTGCCATAGTCCTCAATACCGGCAACTTGCAAAGGCCAGTCAAACCCATCAGTACTTCCATTGTGGGTGCCACTCTTGGCAACGATAGTATCGAGGCCGGAAAACTCGCAGGGATTATTGGATTTCTGGCTGTAATCATCTTTATGCTGTTCTATTACAAGGTGGTGGGATTTGTTTCGGATTTTGTGCTAATCTTCAATATTGGATTCATTCTGGCAATTCTTACAGCCCTCAGAGCAGCGTTGACCTTGCCGGGCATCGCCGGTATCATTCTCACGATCGGTATGGCAGTCGATGCCAATGTGCTGATCTTTGAAAGAATTAAGGAAGAGCTTGCCTTGGGTAAGACACCCAGAAGCGCTTTGGATGCAGGCTACAGAAGAGCTACTGTTACGATCTGGGATGCCAATATCACAACCCTCATTGCAGCAGGTGTGTTATATAACATTGGTTCTGGTCCGATCCGCGGTTTTGCCACAACCTTGGCTCTGGGTATCATTGGTTCGATGTTTTGCTCGATCGTCTTTGTCCGGGCAATTCTGGAGAACTTCATTGTTACCGGAACCTCAAAGAAATTGAGTATTTAGGAGCTGAGAAATGAGAATGTTTTCAAATTCAAACATACCTTTCGTCAGGATCAGATATTTTGCTTATGCCATATCAATTGTCATCATCCTCGCCGGTTTGGTTGGACTTTTCAGTAAGGGTTTAAACTGGAGTATAGATTTTGTTAGCGGAACCAGAGCAACCATCAATCTCCGCTTGCCAAATCCTCAGGCTGCTCCCATCAGAGTGGAAGAGATCAGAGCACTACTGGGTTCCGAAGGAATCAATCAGGCTGAGATCCAATCCACAGACACTGAAAAAACCAAAGATGATAAAGATTTGAATGCTTTTATCATCAAGATAAAGAACCCCAAGGATGATGGTTCCATTGATAGTGAGACCATGAACAAGATCTCAAAACTGCTAAGTGAGAAATATTCAGAATATGTGCCCAGCAAAAAAGGAGATCCCAAGATTGTAGATGATATATCCTTCGTGGGTAAAAAGGTGGGTGATGAGCTTCGCTCCGGAGCTATCATTGCCGTCTTTATTGCTCTGATACTGATCGTTATCTATATCTGGTTCAGATTTGAGCTAATCTTCGGTGTCATGGCGATCGTGGCGCTGTTTCATGATGTGCTCTGTATTGTGGGTATCTTCGCCCTTACAGGAAAGGAAATCACTTTCCAGATCATAGCTGCACTTCTGACCATTGTGGGTTATTCCATCAATGATACTATCGTTATTTTTGACCGCATCCGTGAAGATGTGAAACTTAATCCCAAAGAACCATACGAGGGTGTTTTCAACCGCTCGATGAATCGCACTCTGAGCCGTACTATTATTACCAGTGGAACCACCCTGCTCACTGCTTTGGCCTTATACTTCTTTGGCGGCACAGTATTGCACGATTTCGCTTTTGCCATGGTACTGGGAGTAGTATTTGGAACCTACTCATCTGTGTTTGTGGCCAGTAATTTGGTTATTGACTGGTATCATATCACCCACAAAGAGAAGAAATCCCTGGCTCATCTTACCAAGAAGAAAAAATAGTATAGTGAACTAATATCTGAAAAGCCGCCTGTTAGCAGGCGGCTTTTTTGATTTGAAGAGATCTGGGCAGGGGATCATGTCATTACAAACCAAACACGATACTAAAGACCATTAATAATGGGTTGTAGGGCGAGCCCTATTCCTTTTAGGGTGGTGGGCGAAAATGATTTACAAAAATAAGCCTCACAACAAGCATATTTGGGAGTCCGTTTTTCGATGAGCTGTGATGTGCAACGGTCTTTCTGTTGGAATGAGTATCCTTCTAAGATTATGAAAATTTTCACTTCTGCAAGATTCTGCTTGACACAAATCTCTGGTTTGATAGCTTATGTATCCATGCAGACTTGATGGAGGAAAAAATGAAAAGGATATTGTTCCTTGCTCTGTTTATACTGTCTTGTTCGGTTTGTTTGTATGCCGTTCCGAAGCCCTTGTATATGCTCCCGGATGCCAGAGAGAGCAAGGCGGTTTTCAAACCTTTGCTGATCCATTTGGACGATTCACATCTATATATCTATTGCCAGACCACGAAGAATATCAAGATCTGGGACCTGCAAAACCGGAAGTTCAAAGATATTACCTTTATTGGGTGGAACCCCAAAACCAAGCCTTCATCAATTACGAGTGATGATAAACAGCTCTACATTCTGGATTCTGCCACCAAAAGCATCTTAGTATACCTGAAAAATGGGGAGTTCTCGCATAAGATTCAGCCTTCAGGAGCTGCCGAGGCGTCGTTTAAGAAAGCCATTTCCCTGGTAGTCAACCAGATGGGTTATCTTTATGTGTTGGATACAGGAAGGAAGGAGATACTATCATTTACAAACGAAGGGATGTTTCGCTCCTCAATTCCCATTGAAAAGGGAATAGCGCTGACCATCGGGCAGGATCAGAAATTACGTCTTCTCCAAACTGTAGAGAAAAGATATCAGCTTTGTGTGTATGACCAAAATCTGAAACCGGAGGGGTCCGCATACATCAATCATGTTGATCCTGTCCGGGATAAATTGGTAGATATCGGAATCAGTAGCCACGGTGAGATTCTGCTTCTGAACAATAAACCAGATCGTAAAAAGGAGACCGCTATCATCACCATGATCAATGATAAAGGTGATGAAATCCCCGAATCCAAATTTGGATCCCAGGGAACCAGGCTCTATGCAGGAAGATTCGCCAATCCAATCCAACTTCAAGTTTTTAACCACCCAAACTTAACCAGATTTGCGATCCTTGATCCCAAACATCCAGTTATCCAGCTTTTTGAAGAAGACCAGTACCACCTACCGCAGGTTCTTGCAACCCCGGCTTTGGGGATCAGACCATTTATATCGGACAGTTCTGAACTGGGCTTTGTGGATTTCGTCAATGCTGATACTCTGCAATACTATATCTATGATGGGATTGCCAACAAGGGCAAGTTTCCATCAAACATGAGGCACATTGTTTGTAAGGGAGCATCGGGAAAAGTTCTGTTCTCTATAGATGCCAAGAACCTCAAACGAGAGAAAGTGAAATCATTCAATGCTTTGGCAGTATACTCCAACCGGCTTTATGTGGTTGATACTCCTGGGAATTGCATTTACATATTTGATGGACTGACGGGTGAATTCATCTCCAGTTTTGGGGAAAAGGGAAGTAGAAGCGGAGAGCTCAATTCCCCAACATCCATTGCGATCCAGCCGAATGGGCTTGTCTATGTTGCTGATAACAAAAACAAGCGGATTGTGATTTGGCTGGAATCTGGTATGTTCAGGGAAAACATCGATTTGAAAAGTGATCTGACCGGACCAAAAGAGCTTAAAATATGTTCCGATTCGCTATACGTACTGATGGGGAATACCAGTATCTATGCACACAGTCTGTCAAATCCCAAACAGCGCAAATTACTCGTGAACGGTGCAAATATTGTGAGTTTTGATCTCCTCTTCGATGGCCGGATAGGATATGTTGAAAAACAAAAGCAAAACCTCCATGTTTACCATGGGAACGTTCTTGAAAACAAGTATTTGAGCATAAACTCCAAGGGTGTCTTTCCCTATTTTGCCAATATTTCGGCAATCCGTTATATACCAGGGAAAAACCAACTGCTGATTTCAGACAGTAAACTGAACAAAACACGATATCTCGATTTCTTCTATCCTCCCAGCCAGGTTCAAAACATCCAGAGTCTGGTCAATAATGACCGGAGATTTGAGCTTAGGTGGACTCCTAATGCCGGTATTCGGGAGTGGACAATCTATGAGCTTGCGGGTAACGATACAATTTATCATAGTGTGAATGAACCTCGCTTTGTGGTTCATACTCCTCAAAAAAGTGCAATATCCTACCAGATAGCTACTTTTTCTGAAGATCGTAAACGCGGACCCTTGAGTGAAGAGATTATTGATGACTATTCCTATGCCCGTTTTCTGCATCAGAGCGGTAATTATCTATTGGCTATGAGCCATTTCCAGAAAGCGTTTGCCAAGATGCCTTCGGAGATAATTGCTACTGATATGGCAAATTGCTATATGGATGAAGCCATGTATTATACCCGTCAGCAGGAATATGAAAAAGCGCTTCTTATCCTCAATGCTGCCCGACGCTATAGCAATGATCAGGGCAGCATCCTTGCGGAAGAAATCAATATCTACAAGATCTCAGGAGCTTATGCCGATGGCATCAAGCATCTTCAAGCCCAGAAAGACCAGAACAATGCCTTTAACCAAAAACAGCTCATCACCCTTTACTATCTGAATAAGGAATACCTTTCCCTGATAAATCTGGCAAAAAGCTTTTTAGGTAACAATCCTGGAGATGTCGAAGTCCTGGAATATCTTGCAGATTCCTATGAGGTAACTAACCGTTACCAGGAAGCGCTGGATGCATTTCGCTCGCTAATGGCTTTTGAACCAAGCTTTTATACTCAGTTACGGATAGCGAGTATTCTTATCGAACTCAAACAATATGATGACGCAATCAAGCAATTGGAAAGAATGGAAACTACCTATCCCCATGAGCCTCTGGATAAGGTATCTGCCTTGATGGGTACTGCCTATCGAGGGAAAGGCATGTACGACAGAGCGGTGCATCATCTGGAAAATGCCCTGGCAACTAAAAGCGAGGATGCAGAATATAACTTCCTGATTGCCACTGTTTACCAAGAGTTTCGCAAGCCTAACGATGCGGAACGATATTTCCTGAAGGCCCATAAACTTTCGCCCCAGGATTTCACGATCGGGTTCCAATATGCCAGGCTCCTGGTCATAATGGATAAACTGGCTGATGCACTGGAAGTTATGGATGCTATTAGCGGCAGTGCTACTCTGGGCTATGAGTCAATTGATTTCAGAATCGAATATAGCCGTCTGCTGATGAGAATGAGCAGGTTCGATGATGCTTTCAGAGAGATCAATATCGCCAAAAACCTCGATCCCGAGGATGAAACCATTATCAGCATCTACGATGAGGTAGTGATCGCCAGAGATAAATATAACGAGAGCCGTCCTCCTCTCGAAATCGCCGAAGTTCATTTCGACACCTTGTTTCCTACTTTACAGCAAGCCTATGCCAATCAACCGATAGGTTATGTTACAATATTCAACACCAAGGCTGTACCGGTGCAAAACATCAATCTTAGCTTAAGGATTCCAAAGATTACTTTGCGGGATTATGAGCTGACGATTCCTTCCATACTCGCCAATGAATCCAAACAGGTGGATTTGATTGTGCCAATTACACCGGAAATCCTGAGCATCTGCCGCGATACTGAGCAAACCCTTGCTGCAGAAATCAGGATTACTTATGTACTGGACGAACCCTATACGGCCCGGCAGAGTAAATCCATCCGGGCGCTTCAAAACGGAGCGATGAACTGGAACGACCGTAAACAATTTGCCTGCTTCATCAATCCTGGAGACGAGCAGCTCCGAAATTTTGTCACTTCAATCCTCAATCACTACGAAAAAAGCACTGCCTCTAATTTACCGAGGATGATGGCTTCAGCCATAAAGGTCTATGATTTCTATTCTTCAAATGGGATCAAGTATGTATCAGATCCAATCTACAGTGATGCCGGGACGGTCGAATTTGATTATGTGCAGTTCCCCTTCCAAACACTATCCCGAAAACAGGGGGATTGTGATGATCTGCTAACCCTGCTGGCTGCTTCATATTCAGTTATAGGATTGAACACAGCACTTATCGATATCCCAGGGCATGTAATGCTGGCTGTAGATGTGGCCATGAGTGCAGATGATCTGATAAATCTTGGTTTTGATATCAAACATTTCATCAATCGTTTCAATACCTTGTGGTTGCCGATGGAAACTACCTTGCTTGGAAAGGAAAGCTTCAACAAAAGCTGGCTCTCCGGAATTCAACGCTATGATTCCATCGTGGAAAAGGGGAAACTTCCGGATATGATTGTCTTTAGCAGGGCACATGAAACCTACCCTGCTGTAACATTCAGCCAAATCATAGCCACAGAAAACTTCCAGAAGGTTTCAGAGGCTTTGGCTATGTATCAGGAAGATGTGAAGAACTTACTGCTTTTGAGCCAGATAGCTTTAGAAGAGCAGTATCAGGAAAGCATCAGAAGATATCCAGAAAATCTCAAGATCAAGAATCTGTATGCTCTTTGGGCAGTTGAGCAGGGTAAAACCGTGGTCGCTGAAAACCTCTGGAAAGACGTTCTTAAGATTCAGGCAGATAACTTCACTGCCAACACTAACCTCGCAAATCTATATCTTATGCAGGAAAAATACGATGCCGCCAGAAAGTTATATCTTTCAGCGTTATCGCAAAACCTGCAGCTCGATAACATCCATCGCAATCTCTGCTTGCTCGAATACCGGGCAGGAAATCTCGAAAAAGCGAGGGATTATTTCAATCAAATTCAGGATAGGGCCGTGCTGAGGAGGCTTAATCCATCTGTCTATTCTGCTTTGATGAACACAGGAGAATAACATGAAAAAGCTATATGTTACCCTGGTCTTTGGTCTGATTATGCTGGGTATTCTCGGTGCAGAACCAGCAGGGAAAATTCGTTTCATATTTGGTGATGTTCACTATAGAATCAATCCCAATGCTGGCTGGACAATACCCAAAATCAATTCTGAACTCGAAATGAATGGTGTGATCCGCACTGGAAGTAATTCCAATGTGGAGATTATCTGGAAGGACAATACCATCACCAAGCTCGATGCCAGCCGGGAAATGAGTATCAAATCCCTATATGACCTTGCTCATGAAAAACGCGGCTGGACAACCCAGATCAAAGACAAAGCCCAAAAAATGGGTTTGCAACAGAAAAACCGTGCCGAAGTAGCAGGTATTCGCCGGGATGAGGTAGAGCTAAAAAGTGAAAGCGAACTTTATTGGGATGCAGATCCCATGGTGAGCGTCTTCGATGTGATTGCCTTATATGAACAACACAAACTTTCTGAGGCGATCCCGCTCTTTAAAACAGTCATTGAGCAAGGGCCCTTGCATAAAGATGCTGAGATGGCCATCGTCTATCTTATCCTCATTTCCGAAGAGCAAAAAGATAGTGCGCAAATGAAGAAGTATATCGATGTGCTAAAGAAGGATTTTCCACAGAGCACCTTTGTCGAAATGCTACCAATTGAGTAGCAACCCGGAGAATTGATCATACTGCTGCCTTCGCCGATAAACCTGGTTATACCAGATTAGAGGTGGATTGTGTCCAAAGCAAGGGTAAACAAATTCAAGCAAATCCTGTTAATACTGATAATAGTATTGGGCGCGGGATTTGCCACATATATTTTTCGTAATCTTCCTGTTACTGCGCAACTTCATAAGACCCAAAACCGGAGGATATATGATCTTGTATTGCTTTTGAACCATGTGTTGTCTCCGGATGTACTGATAACAGAAGATGTTGTTGTAGTAGATATAGATGAGAAGAGTTTAGGCAGTTTGGGGCAGTTTTCCACATGGCATTCGATCTACTTTGCAGATTTGGTTGATTCTCTTGCTGCAGGAGAGCCATTGGCAATTGGGTTTGATGTTTTTTTTGCAGAGAGCGATAGCTTCTCCCTCTTTGCCAGAGAAAGGCTCAAAGCGAAAATGGAGGAGATGGATAACTTATCCGACACCGAGCCTTTTTTCGCTGCTATGAGTACCGATGCCCAGTTATCAAAGTCCATCCAGCAGGCAGGAAACGTGTTTCTGGGGATGTTCTATACGGATTTTGATCTTGTTCCCAAGGCACTGCCTTCCACGATCACCTCTTGGGAGCTTGATTATCCCAAACCAGAGAAGGTGTTAAACCCTGTTCCTCCCATACCTCTGTTGGCAGAATCTGCTTATGGAGTGGGTTTTGCTCACATAAACTCAGATGAAATCGGGGTTGTATATGAATATCCCTTATTCTTTGAGTATCAGGGCAAGAAGTATGTGAATTTCAGTTTCCAGATGATGCTCGATCTTCTCCATATTGATAAGCTCGAGACAGATAAAAATAGCTTGTATCTGTTTTCCGGATCCGAACTGATACGAAAACTGCCACTGGATCAGAATGGACGATATCTCTTCAAATATTACGATCAGGACCAATCCTTCCGCCGTATCTCCTTCTCGGATGTACTTACCGGACTCATTCCCACAGAGTATTACGAAGGGAAAATAATCCTGGTAGGTACCTCTGCCGCCGGGCTTTATGACCAGAAGGTAACGCCCCTTTATAGAAACTATCCAGGAGTGGAACTTCATGCTACTTTCATTGCTAATCTGATCAACCAGGATTATGTTTTCAGTGCGGGTCTTTGGCACCAGAGGATCCTGATCCTAAGCCTTCTGTTCCTCTATTTGTTTCTGATATCCAGACTGAATTTGATCAAATCCTTGTTTATCTTCCTTGGAACTCTGCTTGTAATCGGGATAAGTTTTGTTCTCTTCTATACTCTTCTATCTTGCACGATGGATTACATGGAGATTGTTGTCCCATGGGTTTTGGGCTTTCTAAGTTTTAGCTACGTGCAATATAGCCAACAACTTAAAGAGAAGAAAAGAATTAAAAATGCTTTTGAACATTATGTCGCCAAGGATGTGGTGAATCAGGTTATCAACGATCCCGAAGGTTTGAAGATTAGCGGTTCCTCAGAAACTGCCACGGTTCTTTTTGCCGATATCCGGGGTTTCACTACTTTGTGTGAAATATGTTCTCCCCAAGAGATAATCTCCTTTTTACATTACTATTTCAATCAGGCTACAAGCGTTATACTCAAGCACAAAGGTATGCTGGACAAATATATCGGTGATGCCATAGTTGCTTTGTTCAATGTTCCCATTGCCCGGTCAAGCTTTGCTGTCGATGCCTGTAAAGCAGCTATAGAAGTGGCTCAGGTCGTGGAAAAAATCCGCTCGGAGTATAAAAACGATGTACATTTTGGAGATTTCAAGGCAAATGTGGGATTGGCTACTGGCTGTTTAATGGTGGGTAACATGGGTTCCGATGTCATCTTCAACTACACGGCAATCGGGGATAAGATGAACCTGGCCTCTCGCTTGGAAGGGCTTAACAAATATTACCATTCCAGAATCATTATCGATGATGACACCTATACTCTGGTTAAAGACGAAATATTTTGCCGGGCTTTGGATAGAGTCAGTGTCAAAGGCAGAGATCTTCCCTGCGATATCTATGAAGTGATCGATCTTCAAACAAATGTACCTTTGGATTCTCCACTCAGAAGGGGGATAGACAAATATGAGAAAGCTCTTATCGCAATTCAGAATATTCAGCCTGAAGAAGCCCATCGTTTGTTACTGGAGGCAGAGATAATCCTTCCCGAAGATCAGACTATTCAGGTAATGAAAGCTGAGCTTGATAGCATTGAGTGGGATAACTGGGATGGGATTCGCCACCATACCGATAAAAATCCCGATAGTATGGATATCCAGAATAAGTGCAATACCCCGGATAACCCATAAGACCTCAGGTAAATGATTTTCTATTTTGAAGCATGGCAAGCAGCAAGTAATCTGTAACAATGCCAATTAGGCCAATAATGCCGATGTAGATAAACATCTCCCGATACCTCAATAAATACCTGAAATCAAGTAATCTGTAACCCATGCCAGATTGTACTCCAAGCATCTCTGCCGCAATGATTGCAGACCATCCAACCGACCAGATGATCCTGAATA
The DNA here is from genome assembly GCA_028683635.1 of Candidatus Cloacimonadota bacterium. Classification (GTDB taxonomy): domain Bacteria; phylum Cloacimonadota; class Cloacimonadia; order Cloacimonadales; family Cloacimonadaceae; genus JAQUHL01. The sequence goes on along the minus strand of JAQUHL010000003.1, from coordinate 8,981 downwards.
TGTTGCTTAGCGCTCTTCCACATAAGGGAATTTCGATATAACGGATCAGATTGATCCCATACGCTCCATCCATCAAAGCATGTTCTATCATATCTTTGGGTAGAGAATTTAGG